>JAUYDD010000068.1 GCA_030704765.1 Nanobdellota archaeon
GTTTCATTATATATTTTGCACCGTTAGGTGCATTTCATTATTGACTTGCCGAAAGCAAGGTATGTTTTATCGTAGAATTCTCATATCATCTAAATAGACAAATAACAAAATTTTTCCGAAAATTTATGTTATTTGCTATAAATAGATACTTAAAGTTGTAATCTCTACTTTTCTAATGGACAAGAGAAAAGAGCGTGTTGTGATATTTATTGATGGCAGCAATTTTTATCATAGTTCAAAGAAATTAAATGTTGTTGACAAAATTAATTTTCAGAAGCTGATTAATGAATTAGTTAGAGATAGGGAACTTGCCAAGGTGTTTTATTATAATTCTCCGCTAGATATTAGCGTTAATCCTAAAATATATTGGAAACAGCAAAAATTCTTTGATATGCTAAGAAAAATTCCTAAAGTTGAAGTTATATTATGCAAACAAAGAAAAGTTAAGAGAGATGGCGAGTTTGAATATGAAGTTAAAGGTGATGATACACATTTAGTAAGCGATCTTGTAGGTGAAGCATATGAAAATATTTACGATACTGCAATTCTTGTTAGTGGTGATGAGGATTTTATTTCACCAATAGAAAGAGTAAGAAGATTAGGAAAGAAAATTGAGAACGCATATTTTAGTTCAAGTTCATCATTTAATTTGAGAAATGCTTGTGATCATTCAATTCACATTAATAAGATTCTATCCAAAATTATCAATTGAAAATATGATGGCTCTGCATTGCCCGAAGACCATACAGAGCATATATCAATAATGACAATAATAGGAAGTTTATAAAACTTTCTGAGGTTTCACGAGGGTTGTTAATTCTTGTTTTTCCTCCACTTTTGTGAATAAGATAAACAAATTCAGATGTAGTTCTTATTGGCCCATTACCAACTACCTCAAATAGTTCTCCACTTTGTTCATAATCAATAGTATGAAGAGTAGGCCAATCACTTCTAGTTTCATGTCTTGCCATTACATTCTTTGTTGGAACTTTTACCTTTTTTTTAATTTGTATCCATAATATTTGTGTCATTTTAATTTCCTAACTTCAAAGCCTCCTTTAATTTTGTAACATAATCTTTGAGTTCTTGTGATGGCGTATATTTTAAAACATAGTTCATAATAAAGACTCTCATAGTTAAACTAAACCTTTGATTGTGATGCGTGGAATATTGTTTTAGAGCTTCATCATTAATAATAAGTCTTTTGAACTCTTCCATTATCTCATAAAACTTCCTATTGTAAATTATATGTTCGTAGTAGTGTCCTTCACTCATTTTAGTTTTTCCGTCGCTGTTTATTAAAATAGATAACCAAAGCCAGAATTTAAAGGTTGTTCTTATGAGTATAACTTATGACTTAATCGTAGATGATAGCACCAATAAAATTGCTGTTTAGCAACCTATATATTGAGTATTACTTACTTTGTAGGATTTCTAACTCAAACTTTGTCACAAAGATGTTTCCCTAGGAATATAAAATAATTTACAATTTATTTTATAAGAATGTTGTTATAAAGAATTAAGTGATTTGGATAGGTAGGAATTTGTTTACAAGAACTAATGAGCTAAAGTTTCTAAAAGATTTCTGTAAGTTCTTCCTAATAAGTTTCCATAAAACTTATTGTCTCTTTGTCTATCTTCTGCATCATTATGTAAAGAAACTAAAGCACCTAATCTTTCATTTCCTATCCCATCAAAAACTTCCTTTAATCTAGCTAGAACTGGTTGAACATGTTTTGCAGAAGCAATATAAACTCTTGAATCTCCATTACAATTGTTTCCAAAGTATCTTCTTGGGTCTCCATCTTCAGTCACTTCTAAAATAGGTGCTTTAATGCCATCCCCATTAGTTGGATATAACATTCCTACAATATCTTTAGCTATGCTTAATGTGGTTCTTAACCTTGGAGCAACTATATAACTTCTATCCACTACTAAAGAATTTCCATCTACTTTAAAATCAATTATAGGAGTATAATTAAATCCATGTCTTGCACAATGATTAGTAAAATCAAAACTAGCGTCTCCCATTACAAAATCTTCACATTGAACTAATAGATTACTCTTTCTTGTATGCTCATTTTCAACATGTTTAGGAACTAGGTTTAAACTTCTCACAAACGGATAAGCTAATGCTTGAAATTTTTGCTCAGCAACTTTTACAAAACTATAATCATTCTTCTTTGTTTGAGCAATTTTTCTAGCTTCTAAAAATTCTTGATATGCTTTCTTTTCATCAGCGGTTAGTTCTACAACACTGCTTCTTCCTAAAACTGATTTGATTTCCATATTACTTTTATAAATTTGACCTTTTTAAATCTTTCGTTTTTGTTGCTACTTCAAAATTACATCCTTTCTACTTTTCAAAACATTAAACACAGTTTGATGTGAGATAAATGGCTTATGGAGTTTATTGTATTCCTCAGCTATCTTATAGGTTGATAGTCCTTGTTTACGCAATTCTAAAATAGAATTAATATTAATATTCTTGTTCTTTCTACCTTGCTTCTTCGTGCTTCTCCTTTTTCCTAATGTAACTCTCTCCTTAATCATTTCTCTTTCAAATTCAGCAAATGCTGCAATAATTTGTAACAATAACATCCCACTAGCACTTGTTGTATCAATTGGTTGTGTTAATGATATTAAACCAACTTCTTTGTTTTGTAATTCACCAAAGATAGGTAAGAAGTGTTGTATACTCCTACTCAACCGTTAATAACAAACTACAAACCACTAACGACAAACTTATAAAGCCATGGAAAATGGCTTTATAGTTACCCCCTTTCCCACTTAAATGAAGCCCCACTCGGATTATTTTTAAGATTCTCAATAAACTTTGAAGAACTTAATTTATTATGTTGTCTATTAAATAATTTTAGTACTCTCAAAATATCTGTTTTTGTTTTATCTTCCATTATTCAATATGGTTTACGCATTTATTAAAAGTTTCCTTTTTCAACCCCTCGTTGGGGATTTGAACTCTTCCCAATTCCATGCCCTGCCCACGATTCGAACTTTATTTTGTTTATGCTCCAATGGGGCATAGCATATTTTACACATGAATGCCCCCACCGTGATTCGAACACGGGTCACAGCCTTGAGAAGGCTGGATGCTTGACCTCTACACCATGGGGGCAATTATAAAAATAACAACTATATATGATTTATAAAATTAACCTAATGCATAGTCTTTATTTATCTTGAGTTTATTAGGGAGTTTTAAGTTCAAATAATCTCAAAAAAACAATCTGCAACCACACCTAAGATTTAATTATGTATAAAAAAACCGCTTCATATCCCTGAATTAATATAGCTATTAATTATTCAATTATTATAAATTATTATCATAAACCTTATATACGATATTTAGCATATATTATTATGGAATTCCAAAAAAAGGTAGTGTGTGAAAAATGCAATGGAACAGGAATTGTAAAAGACAAAAACGGCACTGTCCATACGTGTTTTGATTGCCTGGAAGCTAATGTCTTTGATCAGCATGGAGAACCCAAAGACTCGGGTATAAGATTATAATTAAAGCGATTTCTAATTTATCTATATTTGAATATTATAGAAAATAACCTTAATTTCTGTATATTTAAAAAGTTAATTGCTATAATAATCAACTGACCTTATACACTTTAGCGCCTTTTCCAATCTTCTCTGATACTTTTATGCCAACACTTTCTCCTACCTTAGCAGACTCGACATTTTTTCCATCTATCTGTATGCTGTCTACGACCTCTGTAAAATCATGCTCTCCTCCAACAAATCTCAAACTATCCCCTAGTTTTATCCCGCCAATAAGTTCTATTGCTGCAACAGAGACTTTATCAAAGAAATGAAAAACCTTGCCAATTTCTTTGCCTTCCATAATATATATTAGATATTGGAATATATAAAACTTTTGAGAATTATGAGTATAAAACAGAAATAGCTTATATTTACCTATTTTTTCTACAGTCTCAAATAGTAGATATTAGCCCTGCCAGTTTTGTTAACTTTTGAATACAACCCTGATGAGTTGTTAGGTTTTGAATATAACCACGAAGTAATTGTTAGGGTAAATAAATTTTGGGCTTTATTTTGAAGGCTTTCTAACTGAATTAAGAATTAATGGTAATATGGTTAATATTAAAGCAGGAATTCCACCATTAACTAAAATATCCCTTAATGGATGATTTGGAAATAAATCACATCCACACACTCCTGTTTTCATATCACATGCACTTGGACAAAATATCTGCCCTATTGTTAATTCAAATCCAACAATTAGCAGTAACCAAACTACTGCAATAACCAATAATATAATACTCACCTTTTTCATTAACTGAATAACATTTAATTATATTTAAATCTTTTTAAATCTTTTTAAATTTTCATATAAAATTCAAAATCAAAAAAACAATGGGCCACCCACACCTAAAGGTGTGGGTTTGTGATAGCCCTTGTTTTTAGGATGCTCGGAAATTGAATGCAGGTAAACTACCTTATCTTAAAAGATGAGGTTTTCAATTTCCGACATAAAGTTTTTCTCAAAAAATCATAGCCCCGCCAGGATTCGAACCTGGGTTACAAGCTCCAGAAGCTCGTAGACTTGACCGCTATCTTACAGGGCTATAAAAATACCAGAAGACAAATCTTTATAAAACTAATTATAATCGAATTAGTGATTAATCAAAATCTAAACTAAACTTTTAACAGTCTCTGCTTTTAAAATCCAATAATCTGACTAATTATATAAATATTAACAATATGTAAAACAATTGTATACAATTGTTATGAGTTTATTAAGTTCTGATTATGTCGGAAATTGAAAACCTCATCTTTTAAGATGTCCAAAATGCTCTTCTCATACCTATCTATTTTAATGGATAGAAAGAGAAGGCATTTTGGAGCATGTTCAAGAACCACACGCCATGTGTTTTAACACATGGTTCTTGACATGAGGTAGTTTACCTGCATTCAATTTCCGAGCACAAGAAAATTGATTTATGCAATTTTCTGTGCAGAAAATTCTTCTGAAAGAATTTTCATGCATCCTAAAAACAAGGGCCTATCACAAACCCACACCTTTGGGTGCGGGTGGCCCATTGTTTTTTTGATATAAAAAATTATCTTATGATAATCCAATAATATCAAGAAGTTGATTTAAAAACCTTACTTTAGTGTAAAGTCAACCATACATCTTAACATTTCTCTCACTTCGCTTATGCTCGGTTCGAATAATAAAGCTCGATTGTCTTCTCATGCTCAACAATCTCGCTGATAATATTATTATTAATAATAAAGTTAATTAAAACATCTTTTCGAAAAAGCGAGCAAGAGGAGCTTTTGAAGAAGGCAAATATGTTAAGTTCATAAGTTGACTTAACATTTAGGCAATATTGCTCAGTCCTATGACTCCAAAACCTTGTTTTTGATGATTAAATTTTAAACAAGATTCATAATCTTATCTTGTTCATTTCTTTTAATCGATTATTAGCATTAACAGACGTGCTAAACATCTTCCAAAATATTTTTGTTAACCATTCTATCCATTCTTTATCTTTTATTGAATAAAAAATAAAAGTCTTTACACTAAGCTCTTTTATCCTTCCTGTGGGTTCTTTTACCTCTTTTATATTAACTAAAGTATTATCTATTATTGTCGCTCTTAAAGGCTGTTCTCTATGATGAATCTCTATTAATTCTTTTCCATATTTGAAATTCAAGGAAAGAAGTCTTTCTACATTTTCTTTTGAAGCTATATCTACTCTGCATACGACTTTTATATTGATTCCTTTTTTCACTAATCCTTCTAATATCCTGAATACATCTGTATTTTTATCTTTATAATTTATAAAAGATAAGTTTCCTGAAAAAAACAATATTTGTTTTTTTACTTGAAGAAGGATTTCTTCAAATTCAGCTAATCTTCCTAAAGACACTTCATCTTTTCCTGTCTTTATCCAAGCATCTTTTTGTTTATCTGATATATGCTGAAAAATATCAAAACCTGAAAAATCATACTTGTCTTTTCCTTTCATTATCTCTTCTTCAAGCTGTTCTTGGAAAACAGAATGAGAAATCTTGTCTATACCTGAAAAATAAACTATTTTTAATGCTCCACGAGTACCTTCTCTAAAAACCCGTGTTGATAATGTCCCATAATTCTTTATAATATCATCAATATAACGGTCAGCTGTCCTCCAGTTCTTATTAATCAGGTTTGCAATTTCCTGTATTGAACGGGGTTTAGAATAGGCAAAATCCTCTATTTTTTTTATTAATTGTGGTGAGAGCATTTTTGATTTTATTACTGATTTAGTTGATGTATTTATGTTGAGAATTGAAAACCTCATGATTTATCATGTGGTCGTAGCAAATGTTACAGTTTTCAATTCTCGAGCACAAGAAAATTGTTTTATGCAATTTTCTGTGACATTCAAAATTTTCTGAAAAATTTTGAAGTCATCCAAAAAACAAGGGCCAATCAAACCACACTCGCCAGCAGGCGATTTTTTAGCTGTGGCAAAAAACCTTTAGGGTGTGGTGGCCCATTGTTTTTTTGATAAAGTTTATTTTGAGCATGTATTGTTAATGGATGGATAATGTTTGGGTTGAGGTTTTAGTTATGATATATATTAACAATGATTTTGTCTTATATAAGCATTTCTATTAATACAACACTGTGTACAAAAATATGTCAGAAATTAGTATATAGTTTACAAGTCTTTGTAATAGTATAGAAGGAGATAAGATGATTAAAAAAAGAGCTTGTTTAATTTTGAAAATAGTGAAAGGAGGTGCTAACAAATAGTAGTTAAATATGGGAGGATGTTATAGTGGAAGCTATAGATATAGCAAGCCTAGAGCTGTTAAAAGTGAGGATGACTGGATTAGTGGTTTTAAAAAATCTTTAACAAAATTCAAGAATTCAGGAAACCTTGTAGATTTAGTTAAGGCATATAGGGCTTACATAGCAAATAAAAGTTCAGGTTTTATAGCTGAACTTGCTAAACTTAAGGGAATAGGTGATGCAGCTGATATTCCTAAAGAATTTCCCGAAATCGAGTATGAAGTGAAATTTGATATAAGTGTAAGAGGAAAAGGAAAAGAACCAGAAGTAGTAAAATACCTGGATGCATTTGACTTTCCTCCGTCTAATACTGCAAGGTTCTTAAAAGATCCAATGAACACTTTTGCTGTTGGAGTGAATCATTTTTATGGAGACTCGAGTGATGAAATGCTTGTAGTAATTGAAAAAGCAGGAGGGGTTTTCTTAAAAGAAAAGGGATTAGTAACACCAGTTGAATCTGATAGCCTTTATTCATCAATTGTAATGAAAAGAACAGAAAAGAGATGGAAAGCAACTCTTGATGAAGCACTGCAAAAAGTTTCTGAACTTACAAAAGAAAAAGGAATAAAATATAGGGGGAAAATCAGGAAAGAAAAAGGCGATGCATTTGTATTAGATACAAATGATGGAAGAATATATTCTTTTACAATAACAAGAGCACATCTAGTTTTGCCTGGCGAGTCTAACGAATCTTCAACACAAAGACAGCTTGAACTAGAGTATGCAGGTTATATTCCTGGATTTTCAGGCCATACAAAAGATTCAGAAAAAGAACTTGTCTCTGGAATGGTTGATCTTGCTAAATACACTTATGCATTATATAGCCACTCTCCAATAACTGATGGTTGGAAGATGGACCTTCAATTGACAAGTGAAAGAAAATATGATTTTATCTTAGGAAAGAATGGAAAGTCCTTGAATCATACAGTTCCATTATGTTTGCCTCTTGAAAGAAGAGTAAGGGAAACAGTCAGGGTATAATGAATAATTTATTTTTTTTATCAGGTCCGCATGGCTCTGGAAAGACAACTTTGTCAGATTTATTAAGAGAAATTCCGGGAGTATTGACTCCAGATATAGAGATGCGGACCCCTAAATTTTATTCAGATGTTCCACAAGATGAAATAGATTTTTTTCATAGGCAAGAGCTGAAACATGCTGAAAGAGCAATTGAAAACTATGAATATTCAGAGATTGCAAGAAAAAATCCAGATAAAATAATAATAGGAAACAGATGCATCTATGATGTTTTGGTTTATGATGAAGCATATTCACAAAGAGGTTGGATAACAGAAGAACAAAAAGAGATATTGAAAAAAAATTCAGAGCATTTGTTCGGTTCTTTAAGAGAGCCTTATGCAATAATCCTTAATACGGGTATAGAAGCGTGCATAAGACATCTAGAAAACAGATGGAAGACAAAAAATAAGAAATTCATGGAAAGTGATATGGATTATTTAAGTGCAGTATGCAGTGCATTTGAAGATTACAGGTTCTATAGCAATGTATATTACATAGACCATGAACTAGATCTAGGAAATAAATCTGAAATAGAAAGAATAAGTGAATGGATAGATAGTATAAGTGGAAGAGTTTATGCTTGAAAGAATAATATGGTTTATTGATTATGTCGGAAATTGAAAACCTCATCTTTTAAGATGAGGTAGTTTACTTGCATTCAATTTCCGAGCATCCTAAAAACAAGGGCCAATCAAACCACACTCGCCAGCAGGCGATTTTTTGCTGTGGCAAAAAACCTTTAGGGTGTGGTGGCCCATTGTTTTTTTGATGTTTTTATTTCCCCTTTTTCAGTTTCAATTCTATCATAGGTTGGAAACTCTTCAATTAGATAAATTTTAATTTTAGAATTTTTATTAGATAATAATCTGTTTGCTGAATAATTGGATAATATTATTCTGTTTTTTTCTTTATCAATATAATATTCTTTTATCTTTAATTTATTTAGTTTATATTTATTTTTTATATCAGTTGTCAAGTATTTCACCATGCCTTCTTTTGTCTTGTAGCCGAACTTAAAGATATTATGCCTTTTTAACCTGTTCATGAATTGATAATTGTTCTTTAGTTCTGCTGTGCAGAGATGCAGATTTATTTTTATCTTACGCTTTTTTAATTCTTTTAATAGCCATATTCCAGCTTGTTTTGAACCTTTTATTGTGTAACCTCCTTCATTTAAGATATAGTTTTTAGTAAGTGGTTTGCAGTTTGTTTCTGATAATTCAAATTCATTAAAATTTGCAAAACCCATATAATGGGATATTTTTATAATGAAATCTAAAATATCTTTTTTTCTATCAGGTATCATTGGAAGTTCAATTCCAATATTTTGTTTTTTCCAAAACAAAGAAGCTAATTTTATTTTATTAAGGTCTTCATTGATTATTTTTTTATTTTTATTAATCAAGAATTCTGGATGAAACCTTATTTCATCAATATATCTTGAGAGTTTTTTCAATTTATCTTTAGTTAATAGTTTTGTCGGCAGATAGATATGAATATGAAAGTTTTTGCCAAATCTTTTTTTTAATGCTTTTGCATAAGAAAGAGTCCTTTCTAAATATAGAAATGGATCACCTCCTGTTATACCTGCTGAAGTTGCATTGGATTCAAGTGCTTCTTTTATTGCATCTTTCGGGTTCTTGCATATACGCTCATTCAGCCATACTACATCTTTATTTTTTCTTTTATTTGAAAGAGAACAATAATAACAGTTTCTAGAACATTTTCCTGATATAAATAAAACTAATTTTTCTCCTTTGACACAATATTTGCATCCTTTTGCTATATCATTTATATAATATGAGGAATATTTAGATTTCATTAAAATAAAAGAATACTAGAGTTTAAAAAGTTTGATTAGAAAAAGTGGTCTAGGCAGATTGAACTGCAGATGGTTCTTCTCGCGAAAGCATCTTCTTATTTAATGTTTTTTACTAAAAATGCTTTTGCTTGGTGTAAACAAATATATTAAAAAGGATATACTTTGTAATGAGCTACCTGTTTTACATAATAAACTGTCTAATATCAAAGTGAGTAATATTCTTTAATTTTCTTAGCACATTTTTTAGGTGAAAGATTAGTATTGTTGATGACCAGAGTTTTTTTGAAAGGAAGAGTCCCGTATTTATCCTCTTTTTCTAGAATATTTTTTAAATCTTTTGTTGACCTAATCTTATCAAATGCTTTTCTTGATTTATTGGTTACTCTTTCATACAATTTTTTAGTATCACAATATAATTTTACAAATAATATCTTTCCATCACTTCTTTTAAGTATGTTAATTAATTCTTTTATAAGATTTTTATCATTATTATCATAAACTTTAGTAAAGATTACCCCGCCTACCTTATGTTTTGCAGCCAATTCTAACATTTCAGTTGCAATTTTCCACTTTATTTTATTGCTTTTTTTATCTTTTGATGGGAAAATAGAAGAAACATAATCTGCAGTTAAATGGTTATGAAACAATCTAAATTCAGTTATTTTAGCAAGCTGTTTTGCAACAGATAATTTTCCAGCTGCAGGTGGCCCATAGATATAAACTAACTTCATAAAACAATCAACTAAACCAAGTATAAAAATCTTAGTTTTTATTTATATTTATATGGGCGACCCCCAGAATCGAACTGGTGAATTCTCGGTGTAAACAAATGTATCCTAAAGGATATACTTTGTAACAAACTATTACCAATCAGGAAAATTTGGATTATTTTGCCAATGTAATTGATCATTAATTGCAATTCTTTGAGAAATAAAAGTTTCATAAGGTACATGTGTATCTCGATTTTCATGGAAAGATTTTAAAATTTGAAGAAATTTAATATAAACTGAGATCCCCCACCCTAATCGAGAAATTGGAACAGATAATAATGGATTTTTATTATGCTTCACTGAAAAAAAATCTATTCTTTTTTTAAGTTCATCCACAGTCTCGTCATATGTTAATGACATATCACTATTTCCTATTGCTTCATTAAAAATTTTCCTTAGAAATCCATCGATCATTAAAATATTATTGGTTGACCTATCGGTATATGGTCCATCAATTTTATAAGCATCTAATACTCTGAAAAAATTAGCTGGATGATTCACATTTAAGCTTGTACCTTCCAAATATGCTGGATCTAATTCTTTCACACCTTGTATGTCAAGAACCCTATATCCTCTTTTTTGGATTTCTGATTTTACTTTTTCTGAATTTTGATTAATAATAACCTTGGATGAAGGAGATAATTGAATTTTTCCTAAAACTATAGTATCGTGTGTAAATAATGAGATTGTTTGATGTATAATATCAGCTAACGATATTAGATAAGCAAACTTTTTATTTTTCCATGAATATACCTGTTCTTGAACATGTCCACCTGTATGATCTGCAACAACACCGTTTAAAGTAAAATGTAATGTTTCTCTTGGAAAAAACCATTCTTTGCTGGTTCTTGAAAATATCTCTGTTGCTACTACGGGAGCATAAGATTGAGGTTTCAAAAAGCCGTCAGATGATTCTTGGTCTGTTATATGCACACAAACTAAATCCTCCAGCGAAAAAGGATAATATTTTGGAGCTGTCCATTCATTGTTAGGACTATATGGCATATTTTCTATACCAAATCCTAAAAAATTCTGTCCATCATATCTTTCGTCTTTTATAATGTCGCCTAAATTATAGTTTACCATTTTAATTTTTTCTCAAGAATTCTCTTGAGATGATTTATTTATCACCTCAAAATGTATATTAGAATGACTATTTTTAATCCTTTCGGTGTTTTGTTTTTATCTCAAAACTTATTTTAGAAAGTATATCCTTTTCGATATACTTTGTGTAAACGAGTCAGTTTAACCACTAGCTTAATCGCCCGCGTGTCTTGTCTAGACCTTTCGTTCTAATGGTAAACTAAGCCTCATTTAGAAAGTATATCCTTTTTGATATACTTTGTGTAAACGAAAGGGTCTGCCATTAGCCTATGCGCCCTTGTATCTATCTTAGAACTTTCATTCTAATGGTAAAAACCGCATCATTTAGAAAGTATAACCTTTTTGTTCTTTTTTGAGGTGGGTTGTTTTATTATTTATGTCGAGAATTGAAAACCTCATGATTTATCATGTGGTCGTAGCAAATGTTACAGTTTTCAATTCTCGAGCATCCTAAAAACAAGGGCCAATCAAACCACACTCGCCAGCAGGCGATTTTTTGCTGTGGCAAAAAACCTTTAGGGTGTGGTGGCCCATTGTTTTTTTGATCTTAATTTCTTCTATTATAACATTCATTTTCTTTTCTTATCATCAGCATGGTCAAGACTTGGAAGTTTTGGGACAATTACAGCATATATCACAGCTAAAACTGTAATAAAATACCATCCAAAACCAATAGCAATGCCAATAGAAGCTGAATACCAGATAGTTGCTGCTGTTGTAAGATTATTTATATGGCCTTCCCTATCCTTTAATATTATTCCTGCACCAAGAAAACCAATACCTGTAACTATCTGTGCTGCTATTCTTCCAGGAGAACTAGGGTCTATTGCTATTGATAAGAATGTAAAAAGCATTGAACCTGCTATTACATAGCAATGGGTCCTTACACCAGCACTTTTGCCTCTTAATTCCCTTTCATAGCCTATGATATAACCTGCTATCATTGATAAAAGCAATTTAATGATAAATTCTGTTTCATGACCTGATAATATATTCACCATTTTTTATAAAATAATTAATGAAAAGGTATTATTAAATTTAACTGAATATCAAAAAAACAATGGACCACCACACCCTAAAGGTTTTTTGCCACAGCTAAAAAATCGCCTGCTGGCGAGTGTGGTTTGATTGGCCCATTGTTTTTTTGATATCTAAGAAGCTAATAAATGTTTATATGAAATGTCTCAATTATAGGCTATTTTAATAGACATTCCATTTCTTTTTAAAAGAGCAACTGTAACTCCATCCCCATCAATTAAAGTTTTTGTGAACGTCCCATCATATGTTTTCCCACAACCGCAAGAAGGACTTTTTTGCACACCTATATATTCTTTGATTCCTAAAGATTGTGCAATTTTTAACACCTCATATGCTCCTTTAATAAATTGTGGTGTAACATCTTCTCCATTTTTACTTATAACTTTACATCTACCATCAAGAACATCTTCTCCAGACATTCCTCCTTGAATTTCCGATGGCGTTCTTGGAGTTGGAAGACCACCAAGTTGCTCTGGGCATACTGGAATTATATTTTCATTTCTAAATTCTTGAAGAAGTTGTTCTGATGCCTTTTCTAGATTACTTTTTCCATTATAACGACATTCTAATCCCAATAGACAAGCACTGCATAATCTCATGTCAGGAAATGGAAACCATACCCTTTAGGGTATGGTTAAGATACTCAGGCTCCATTTCCTGAGCATCCTAAAAACAAGTGCCTGCAATAAACCACACCTTTTAAGGTGTGGTGGCACATTGTTTTTTTGATAGTAATAAATTATATTATCTCTTTAATAAATTTTAGGTGGTTAGTTACATGGACCCCATGCGGGATCGAACCGCGGAGAGTTCGGTGTAAACGATTTATCAAAAAGAAAGATTTATCAATTTGATTAATTTGTAATTAAAATGTATAAGATTCAAATAGCAAATGATAAAACAGAAAAGAGGTTGAGAGAATACATTCAACAAAGAAATGAAATTAAAAATAAACTTGACAGATTAAAGATTGATCCTAGAAGAGAATTGGATGCACATCATTTACACGGAAGATTAGCTGGAAAATGGAGTTGTTGGCTAGGTTCAAACATAAGGTTAGTTTATACAATTAATGATTCAAATGAAACAATAATTATTGAAGCTGTTGGAACTCATAAAGCTTATAGAAATTAATACTTAAACTCTTTTACTTTTCCTTTTTTTATATTGTCTTCACTTTCTAAAATCTGACACATAATATCTGGATTCTGAAGTATTTTAATTGTTTCTTTCATACCTTCGTATTCTTTCAATGAAATTTTAATCATATTTTCTTCCATAATAATTATCGATTTCTTAAGTTTATAATGTTTTTGGTTTTTTGGTTTATATGGACATACACTGTCCTCGAACTGCGGAATTCTCGGTGTAAACATGTGGATACGTTTTTGGGTAAGAAAATTAATAACCTTTGTTATGTGAGTTTTCGGGATTTTACAGCTTGAAGCATGGTTAATGAAAGTTACCTTTTATCGCGAGCGCTTATAAAATAATATTTTATGAGGTGTATTTAAAAAAGAATAATTAATCAGAATCAACTAAATCTAAAGGATAACCAGACCCCATTGAAACATGCCTAATTTGAAATTGACCATTTGTTAGCTCTACATCCTGGATTTTTTCGATTTCTTCTGCTGTAAACCCCATTGAATTTGGATCAACCTCGATACTTTTGTATAATCTTAATGCCTCTTCAACATTTTTGCACTTAACTTTTTTAAATCTATGTTCAATATTACATTTGAAAACAAGATTTCTTTCAGTTATTCTTTCAACCCCCCTAGGAATTTTATTTTCTCTTATCCAAATATTATCATCTCCAAAAACATCTCTTGAAACAGTAACAGTATACATTCCAGCAACTCCATAAGGATTCCAAAAAGCTTCCCTCATTCCATAGCTTTCAACAACAGCTACAGACCTTATTCCATGGCCAAGTCTTCTTCTAGAATTTAAAATAAGTATATCTCCAGGATTATATTTATGATGCGGATTTGCCTCATACCAATTACCTAATCTTGATAAAACTAAAGAATTGCTAGGAACAAACATACTCGTAAGTTTGCCTAATTTTTCATTCCCCCTATAATCTCCTTCATATCTTGTTGGTGGTTCCATTTTCTAATATCCCTATATGATAAGTAAAGGTTTTTAATCTTTTATGTTCATCAATTTTTATTCACAATAACTGACAAACAGCATCATAAAAAGTTATTAAAAAATTAGGATAAAAACATATCTACTTTGTGTAAACGATCTATCTTATCTATATCTCAATAATTGTTCCTTTTCTTCCAACACTAATGACCCTTGTTTTTCCTATCATCTCAGAGAGGCCTTCTGCTTCATGGATATGGCCTGACAAGAAGATATCAGGCTTGAATCTTTCTATAGCTTTTCTTAAAATAGGGCTTCCTGGAACACCTGAAAGTTCTGATTTAGTTCCAGCTGCATGAAGATGAGAGACAAGTATCTTTTTTTCCAAGTCCTTTATTTTTTCAAAATCTTTTTTTAGTTTCTCATAAGCTTTTTTCTCATTCAATTCCATCTGCCAATCAGGGCTTCCAATGCCAAATATTCCAACATCTTCATATCTGGCATAGCGGTCCCCTATATTTTTTATTCCATATAGTTGTGACAAGAATTCTATTGTCTCTGAAGAGTCCCAGTTACCAGGCACAAAGACAACTCTTTCTCCTTTCTCTATGAATGGTTTCAGGAGATTCTTTGTCTCAATTGGGCTTGTGATATCTCCTGTAAGGATGACAAGGTCTACTTTTTCTTTATAAGCTTTTTCAGCAAGTTTCTTTGAAACACTTGAATCTCCGTGGAAATCTCCTGCTGCAAGTATTTTGAATTTCTTTCTTTCTTTATCTGGTTTTTTAATATCTGCTTTCATATCAATAAACTAAGAAATATTTATGCATTTTTATAGTTAATGATTTTATTTTTCTATGTTTTTTCTAGGCCTGTAACTTGCTTTTTGGTGGGTTTTATTTCCTTAAACCTCGTATACTTCCAAAGGACTTTTGGAATTTTGATAGAACCGTCTTTTTGCTGATGATTTTCCATTAATGCTACAAGTGCTCTTGAATTAGCAAGAACAGTATTATTTAAGGTATGGGAAAAATAATTTCCATCTGGTCCATTAATCTTTATATTAAGCCTTCTAGCTTGAGCTTCTTCCATGTTTGTCAAAGAACCAACTTCAAAATATTTTTGTTGTCTTGGAGACCAGGCTTCAACATCGCAGGATTTTGCTTTCAAGTCTGCTAAGTCTCCTGAACAGCATTCCAAGACTCTTATTGGAATCTCTAAAGCTTTGAAGACATTTATTGTATGAGACAACATTTCATCATAGAATTTATAAGAATCTTTTGGCTCGCATATAACTACCATTTCTTGTTTATAAAATTGATGCACCCTATAGACTCCTTTTTCATCTATTCCATGAGCACCGATCTCTTTTCTGAAACAAGGTGAGAATGCAGTGATTTTTTGCGGAATATCTCCTTTTTGAAGAACTTTATCCATATACATTCCAATTACTGAATGTTCTGAAGTTCCTATGAGATAAAGATCTTCTCCTTCTATCTTATACATCATATTATCCATTTCAGCAAATGACATCACACCTTCAACAACTTTTTTCCTTATTAATAGAGGAGGCTCAATATATTCATAACCTTGCTCTATCATATAATCTCTTGCAAAATTTATAAGAGCTGAACTTAATTGAGCTATTTTTCCTTTAAGATAATAAAAGCCCTTGCCTGAAATCTCCCTTGCTGTATCAAAGTCTGCTCCTCCTAATTTTTCAGCTAATTCTGCGTGATTTATAATTTCAAAATTTGGTTTAGGAATTTTTCCTATTTTTTTTATTTCAACATTTTCTGTTGCATCTTTTCCAATTGGAACTGATGAATGAATTATATTTGGAATTTTATACATAATTTCTTTTATTTCTTCTGAGAGCTTTTTTTCTTTTTCTTCAAGTTTTGCAATTTCTTCAGGTATTGATTTTGCTTTTTTTATTAAGAGAGAAGCTTTTTTTTCATCTTTTTTCTTTTTTGATTCATTAATTTCTTCAGAAATAATATTTCTTTGTTTTCTTAGATTATCAGCTTCATACTTGCATTTTCTCCATTCTTCATCAAGTTTTTTAACTTGATTTACTAAAGGAAGTTTCTCATTTTGAAATTTCTTTTTTATGTTTTCTTTTACAAATTCCGGATTTTCCCTTATTAGTTTGATGTCTAGCATTATCTACGAAACCTAGGTTTCTTAGATGTATTTTCCTAAATTTGCATGCATTAATATGCATGTTAAATAGAGGTTTATTCTAATAACCTAGGTTTACCTATATTAATAGAAATCAAGTATTTTTAAGGGTTTTGGGAGATGATTATCTTGACTCCACTTTCTTTGATTTCTCAACTTGAAACAGAAATAAATCTTATTTTTTTTCAGCAGCTTCTATTAATCTCATGTAGTGACTTAGATATTTTTTTGCAGAGCCTCTTGGGCCAAGCCAAGTGAAGTCTTCTTTTACTGCTCTTTGAATTAATTCTTTCCATAATCCTTGATTTTGATATGCTTGTTCTGCATTATTTATAGCATTATTTATGCTTTTAGTTGAAAGGTCTTGTATTTTAAATCCATATCCATTATCACCATTATAAAACTGGATTGTATCATGATGTCCTCCAACATCTGTAACTATAGGAAGAGCTCCATAAGCCATTCCTTCGATTTGAGTATAACCAAATGGTTCATATCTAGAAGGCTGAAGTATAGCATCACTTGCAGCTAATGCTAAATGCTGAAGTTCTGGTTTTGCAAAACAAGTGTGAGTGAAAACACTTCGTCCTAATGACTCTACATGTGCTTTAACATCGGAATTTAGAGGATCACCTATTATTAATAATTGCGCAGTATTAATACCAAATCTTTCTCTTAATGCATATACTGTTTGATATATTCCTTTTTGATTTGTAAGCCTGCACATCATTGTAATCCACATTTTATCAGGATCAAGATTCACTTGTCTTCTTCGTGTTTTATATTTTTCAGAATAAAGGGTAGTAAATCTTCTTTTGTTTGCTTTTTTTGCTTCTGAAACTTCATCTGGATTTTGTGGATTGAATCTTTCTATTAATTCATCATTAATTGGATTAAAAACATCAGGGTCTAATCCGTTTAATATTCCTTCCAAGCCTTTTCTTTTAAACACTTCTAAAACTCTTGGATTAATTCCCTCTCTACCTGCTAGAATTTCTTGTGCTTCTGTTGGACTAACTGTTGTTAAAAAATCTGAATATTCAGAACCTAATTCTAACAAGCTTGTAAAAACTCTATTTCCAGCAGATATATGACTACCAAGAATATGGTTTAAATGAGCAAATCTATTTTGCATATCTTCAGGAGTTTCATTCATATCAGGAATAGTTCCTGAATAATTTGCATTATGTGTTGTTAAAACAACAGGAATTTTATTTGTCTGAGGATACCATAGATTTCTTAAAAAAAACGAAGCAGAAGCTGAAGTCCATTCATGAAGATGTATAACATCAGGTTTTAAGTTCGCTTTCTCCATTGCTCTTGGAACTGCATTTGCAAATCTTAATAATGCATGGAATCTTTTTTTGTCCATATGAGATGAATATATTCCTGTATGAGCTGAATCATTTATATCAGGAACATATTGAAAATCAAATTCAACTGATTCTTGTTTTTGTTGTACTGATCCTTTTTGGGGTTCTATTAACCCTGGATTAATTCCAGAAACTTTGTATATTTTAATGCCATTAACTTCTGTTTCATGAACTACAAGTCCGCCTTTTGTAGCAAAAGGTTCTCTAGTATAAGTTTCTGCTTCTCCAGATTTTGCATAGCATGGCATCATTACTGCAACATCCATGCCTAATTGCATTAATGAATTAGATAATCCAGAAACAGCCATAGCAAGTCCGCCAACCATAGTATCTCCATAAAATTCAGGAGTTACCATCAATACTTTTTTTACATCCGCCATTAAAATTTTATGAAATAAGGATATATAAATATTATTGCAAATATAAATGTCATATTGCAAAGAACAAAAAGATTTTTTTATTAGCAGCAACAAGCTTAATTTTAATATCAAAAAAACAATGTGCCACCACATCCTAAAGGATGTGGTTTGTGTCAGGCACTTGTTTTAGGATGCTCCGAAATTGATAATAGTATCTTTTATTACGCTCCATAATAAATTATGGAGTTATCAATTTCGAACATATTATTTATAATATATATTTTATCAAGATTATAATTAAATGATATAGTAGTAACATAGAGTTACTATTTTATTATATAACTTTTTTTTTATTACTAACTGATGAATTTTTCATATAGAAAGTTTTATAAATGACTATAATGCTACTTATATTATTCTAAAATAGTATACAAGAAAACTACTTTTAGAATAAATATAAACGAAAATCTTAAAATGAAAGACAACTTTGATATCTTTTTTAGAAGAAAGCCAGCTTTAATGCTAGTTGCTCTAAGGAAAATGTCTAAGGTAAGGTATGGTTCTGTTCTTGCTAAGGAAGTCGACTGCACTTATTCGCATGCAGTTAAAATATTGCAAACATTAGAAAGTCTTGGGTTAGTTAGCTTCCAAAAAAAAGGAAGAATTAAACTAATAGAATTGACAAAGAAAGGCGAAGAGATTTCTGAATGTATAGACTCAATAAGAAGAAAGTTATAATCCTCTTACTTTAGATACAAGAGGTGTTTAGAGTGGAAAATAGTTTTTACTTTTTATTTTTTTATAAACTTCTTTTTTTATTTTTTCTGGATTAAATAGAAGTTCATAAAAATATAGTAAATGACAGAATAAATTGAGCAAAATTTATGTCATTTCCTAAATAGACAAATAACAAAATTTTTCCGAAAATTTATGTTATTTGCTATAATATGAAAGTAAACCAAACATGTCAAGAACTCTGGATTGAAATCCAGAGCGTTGAGTTCTTGAGCACTCCCAAAAATGCCTTTTCTTTTTACCTATTAAAATGAGTAGGGTACGAAAAGAGCATTTTTGATGTCTTAACAATTGCTCTAACTCAAATTAAGAAAAAATATTCATCATAGCTATCTACTTCTAATAACACCTATATGTGGACAATACTTTCTGACTGGACAACGCGAGCACCATGGAGATACAGGAAGGCAGATTGTTTTTCCAAACAAGACAAAGATTCCATTAAATTCAAACCAGTATTTTTTGGGAAGAATTTGTTCTAATACTTTTTCAGTTTCTATAGGATATTTTGTATTTATCCAGCCTAATCTATTAGGTATCCTATGGCAATGAGTGTCTATTGGAAGTGCTGGTTTATCAAATGCAAAATTTAAGACAATATTAGCTGTTTTTGGGCCTATACCTTTTATTGAAAGGAGTTCTTCTTTTGTTTCTGGAACAATTCCATTGAATCTTTCAATTAATTCTCTTGAAACATGCTTTAATGTCAAAGCTTTTTTATGATAATGTCCTGTTGAATAAATAATTGCTTCTAGTCTTCCTAAAGGCATTGTTAAGATTTTTTGAGGAGTATCTGCTATTGTAAACAGGTTTTTAGAAATCTTTTCAGTTGTCTCATCTTTTGCCCTCAGGGATAATAAACAGGAAATCAAGATTTTAAAAGGATCTTTGTTTTTATCTTTTCTCATTCTGTTTAAAGTAGTCCTATCTGTATAATTAAAATGCTTTTCTAATATTTGCATTATTGTGTCAATATTTTGATGGTTTCTAATTGAATCAGAATTTTGATTATCTGAATTGAAATTTCCCCTCTTTATCATATTACCAAGGGGATTTTTTGGTTTTTAAAAGTTGTTGTGATTAGAATTATGATTTTTTAGAAAAGTCATGGCTTTGATACAGAGAATAGAATTTTCTGATACTCTAGATTCCATAGGAATTTATGATCCCGAGGGGATTTGGGATGTTTGGTTACAAAAGTTGGGAAAAGCTGATTAGAGGGAAGATTTTTAAATGTCTTAATTTTATTTAAACTACCTTTGGGAAGAAGAGTTTGTGATAAAAATTTAAAATGGTAACTCAAGCTTCAGGTTGGTTATTTTTAAGGGATAGTTATTTAGTTCCTTTTTGTGAATATCCTCCTTTTCCTGACAATCATCCTTGCAGGGGTGAACGTCCTAAACTAAGTGATAAGGATAAAAGCAGATTAAGGAAGATTATTGAAGAAGTTAATCAACTTCGTGATAAATTAAGTGATTGCTTTCATGATCCAGATACAATTATAGGACCTAATGTACATTTATCAGGAGGAGTTGAGAGGATTCTTGAACGATCAACCAATCCAATCAGAAGTGGAGAGCTATTTGAAGAGATTCATGGAATATTAAAAAAATATCCAATTAGACCCGAGGTTTATCTACCTTTTGGAAGGGCTTTTGAAGAACTTGGATTGCAGCCATCTGAAGATACTTGTCGTGCTATTAATTATTTTAGACAAATTAAGGATGAAGAAACTCATGTATGTCCAAATGAATATTTTCCACTCCGAGTAATCTGCTGGGATGTAGATGATCCCGAAAAAAATAAAAGTTAGATTAAATTGAATTCCAATTTGTTACTATTTTCATTTCTGAAAATAGTAATGGTCCCGAGGGGATTTGAACCCCCGACACCCGGATTAAGAGTCCGGTGCTCTAAACCAGGCTGAGCTACGGAACCATGTAATTAAATTAGCCTGGTTTGATTTAAAAATATAGTGTTAGTTAGATACTGGATACTTAAGGGGATATGATTAAATAGTCAAATCTCCTCCTTTTTTAAGGAGGTGATTAGTATGATATGTCCTAAATGTAAAAATAGAGATGTTGTAAAGAGAGGAAAAAGATATAACAAATCTGGAATAAAGC
>JAUYDD010000070.1 GCA_030704765.1 Nanobdellota archaeon
GAAATTAAAACAAACTAACATCCACATGTCAAGAACCATGGAATAAATTCCATGGCGTGTTTGGTTCTTGAGCATGTCAGAAATTTTTAGAGAAAATTTCTGAGCGCACCAAAAAACTATTGAGAAGTTTTTTTAGTGCCCCCAAAATTATTTTTGCTTTCTACATATTAAAATAAGTAAGGTACGCAAAAAATAATTTTGCTGGTCTTAAAAGATGTGGTTTAATTTCTGACATTAGCAAATACCCCGACCCTCTGGGTCGGTTGGGATTGCTAATTTTTAGGCAATTTCTTTATTTCTATTTTTAATAATTATACAAAGGTAATACCTAGAATCTTAACATGTGCAAGGATTGCATCCAGACCTTATGCTGCCATCCTTGCCTAATTGTGATTGGACTTCTGATTTTAATTTTTCTAATAAGTCATTGGGATTATTAATACCCAAACCTGGATAATTATTTTTTATTGCATTAATCCAGCTATTTTGCGTATTTCCATTTTTCATTGCCTGCTCTGTTGTTTTATAAAATTTCCTTACAGCATTGCAGTCTCCACCACTATTTTTTACTAAAAGATTTACAATACCACTACCGAATATATAACAAAGAATGGTTTCATCATTTCCAGGTGGATTATCCCAGGTCAAAATTTGCCCAAAATCAAAATTAGGAGGAAGGTTTTCAAGATAATTTACTAAATTTTCAAAATGCATACAAGAATCAGTTAAAGGCCCTCTAGGTTCCTTCATAATAGCTAAACCTTCTTGAGCCCATCTTGGTATCTTAGGGTTGTTGAATCTGCTTAAAAGATTTGCATGCTGAGATTCATGGATAAGATTTGATGTGTCAAATACAAAACCAAAAGGCCCATTTAGAACCATTCCTATTGTTTTTATTCCATTTTCCTCGCTTATGATATCAGTCGCTGCTGTAGGATATTCTGCATCATTACTTATATCCACTTCTACAATAATCTTTAATTTTGAGGGTGGATATCCAGTTGTCTCAATTGAATTCTGGCAGGTATAATAATTTACTAATCTTGCTAATTCACAAGTGCAGGGAGTTTTTTCTTCTCCTGGTTTATCAAAGACCTGTATAGTGACTATTCCTACTGAACATGCTCCTGAAGATCCACATTCTGATAAACCTTTTGGAACTTTTGGAGGTTTACCACATTTTTTATCTGTTTCTTTTTGGCAAAGATTTCCATTTGTTTTTGGACATATGCATGGATTTTTTATGCATTTGCCTTTTCCATCACAAAAATTTGGACCTGGGCTTGGTAATGATTCGTCACAATGTCCATCATGAATAGAGCCAAAATTTTTATCTGAATATGAACAAGCATATCCTGAACAATCAGTATAACAACAAGTGTATTCATAGCATTCGCTTGGACTTCCACCTTCACAAGATTCACTATTATGATAAGCACATGAATATCCATTATTCTCTGCAGATAAAGGACTTGTATAAGGCTTATTTCCTATTAATGATAGCAAGTTCATTAATGGAGAAGGTTTTTCATTTATATCTCCTTTATTTTTCTTTAGATTATAGGTAAATATAATAGTTATAGATAAAATAACTATCAAGACAATAATAAGAAATATGCTCTTATAACTTTTCTTTGCATCTTTTTTTTTCATATTAATTATTATGATTGCAGGATATATAAAGATTTTGAAATGTTATGTCGAGAATTGAAAACCTCATGATTTATCATGTGGTCGTAACAAATGTTACAGTTTTCAATTCTCGAGCACAAGGAAATTCTTTCAGATGAATTTTCTGTGCAGAAAAAACCATAAAAGTTTTTTCTTGCATCCTAAAAACAAGGGCCAATCAAACCACACTCGCCAGCAGGCGATTTTTTAGCTGTGGCAAAAAACCTTTAGGGTGTGGTGGATTGTTTTTTTGATTCTATTAACAGGTCATAATGCAATCTCAAGAATTCATCAAATTGAGAATGATAAGGTTTAGGCCATTCTCCTTCTTTAAACCATGCTATTTCATCTAATTTATGAGGTTCACCATTCCTTACAAGAGATCTATCAATTAAAACCTTAAAATCTATAGAAATCCAGTGGGTTTTTCTTTCTTTTTCATTTATCCTATGAACACCTCTATAACCTAAAAATTGATAATCTAATACTAATGTGCAATATTCTTGATTTATTTCATTTCTTAAAGTATCGATAACATTATTTCCAAATTCTATTCTCCTCAACCAATATCCCATTTACCAATATCATCCCTTGATAAACAGCTTCTTTTTCCAAATAATACATTATGATTACCATCATGACAATAAAAAACCACACAATTTCCTATAAAATCCACACCAGCTAACATAAACCTATAATTTTTAAACTCCATATAATAATTATTCTTATGCACTATCCTATTTTACTTTCAGAAGAATGCAATTTGCAATGCAAATATTGCTATAAAAAATCCTTAGTAGAATTTGGTAATGGATTAGACAAAAAATTCAAGTTTGATTTTTCTTCACCTCCTGAATCAACTGTTGATATAAAAAAATTAAAAAGATTTTTATTGAAAGATAAGGATCCTGTTCTTATTTTTCATGGTGGAGAACCTCTGAATAATATAGAGAAACTAAAAAGGATAATGGATGAGATACATATGCCGATGAGGATGCAGACAAATGCAATAAACCTGGATAAACTGCCTGCGAAATACACAAACAGGATCAAAAGGATATTAGTATCAATTGATGGGGATGAAAAAACAACTGATTACTATAAAGGAAAAGGTGTTTATAAAAAAATTATCAATAATCTTAATCTAATAAAGGAAAATGGTTATAATGGGGAGATAATCGCGCGGATGACCGTATCACCTGATTTCGAAAACCAGAAATTTCCAGATATCTATGAACAGGTAATGTCTTTAATTGATGCAGGTTTTTCATCTATTCACTGGCAACTAGATGCAGGATTCTATAAGTTCGATTATAATGAAAAATTCCAGGATTTCATAACAGAATATAATAAGTCTATTTCTAAATTAATAAAATTCTGGATAAAAGAAATGGAATCAGGAATAGTCTATAGATTTTATCCATTTTTAGGAATAATTGAATCCTTATTGAAAAATGAAAAATCTGAATTAAGATGTGGAGCAGGACATTCAAGTTATGCAATAACAACAGATGGAAAAGTTGTTGCATGCCCTATAATGAATTATATAGAAGATTTCATAGCAGGAGACCTTTCTACAGATCCAAAAGACTTGAAAAAATTCAAAATAACTGGAAGATGCATAGCTTGTGATTATCTTGATTTGTGTGGTGGAAGATGCCTTTATTGGAACAAGACTGAATTATGGCCTAAACAAGGGGATGAAATCATATGTAATTCTATAAAACATCTAATTGATGAGCTAAAAAAACACCTTCCCAAGATACAGGGATTTATAGATGAAAGGATAATATCAAAAAAACAATTCAATTATGAGAAATATTTCGGTCCTGAAATTATACCTTAATAGTATAAATTCAGATGAGTAATAATTATCTGTCAAATTAATTTAGTAAAATATATAATAGAAGTATGAGATAGAACCTCTCTATCATTCATAACTTTCATACGATTGCGATAATTATACTTCTTACAAATCCTTAAAAGATTTTTTAAAATAAAAAAAATAAAAAAAAAATAATTATTTCCTGCCAAAAAGTCTTGCCCAGAATCCAGGTCTTTTTGCTTCTGTTTGAACTACTTTCTCTTTAATTTTTTCTTGTTTTTCCTGGATTTTTTCTCTAGCTTTTTCTCCTATTTCTTTTCCATTTATTTCTTTTGCTCTTACAACAAGATTATTATAGGTCTTTGTTTTTGAGACCATATTAACTGACCATTCTCCAATATGTTTTCCACTTGTAACTTTTAATGTTCCAGTCCATAGGTCTAAATCAGGATAAGATTTTTTTGATAGTTCTAATGTACCAATATTATCTGCACTTGCAACACTAGAATTCAAGAGCTTATTTATAGGTAATAGATAAAAACTAGCACTTTTATTACTAATTTCTTTTTTTACTAATTTATATTTATCCATTTTATTGCCAAGGCCAAGTTTTATCATCCCATTTGCAAAATTCAATTCTTCACTAGAGTTTCCTCTTTTATATTTTCCAGTTATCCAATTGCCAGTTATTATGTGTGCTTTACTATCATCCTTTTTTATGCTATAACCTTCAGCTAAAGTTACTGTTTTAACGCCCAAAACTCTTATATTTTTTTCTTTAACAGGTCTATCGCTCTCTTTTATAGATTCTTCAAGATCCTCGCTTTGATTAGATCCTTCTTGAATATCGCTTGTTATAGTACCTTCATCACTCACTATCTCAGAATCTGAATCATCATCAGAAGCATTGCTATCTTCTTCTTCTGCAAAAACTATCACAGTTGAAATAACTCCAATTACTAGCAGGAATATCAATAACAGACTATATGTTTTCATTTTAATTAACCTCCTTTCATATTAAATTATATAGAAAAATATAGAAATCTTGCTTAATAAATATTGCGAACACAATATTTTAAAGAGAAGTTTGAATAATTAATATTCTGAAATTTATAACCTTTAAAAATAGTAAATTTCAGCGTTTCAAACTTCTTATTAGAGAATTTTGGTAATTTTGCAAAATTCTCTAAAGATTGTAAAATACCCCTAGTTTTTTCATCAGATTTTGGTAGTAAGTTAGGTTTATATAAATCCATAATTCTAACTTTCTAATGGTAATTAAAAAAGAAATTATAGTAGTGGTTATATTATTGATAAACCTCCCTATTATTAGCTTTGTCTCAGCTCAAAATGATGTTTTTTGTTTTAAAGAACTGAATATGAACCTTAATTTTGATAATGGAATTATATCTATGCAAAATCCTCTTGAAAACAATCCTGCAATTAATATACTCTCTCCCAAATCCATTGATTATAATGAAAATAGAATCAGGTTGAATATAATTGTAAATAAGAAATGTGACCTTGAATACGCAGATTATAAAATTGATGATATAAGTTTTCTACCCTGTTCACTAAATCCAATAACAATACCTGATTATAAGTTCAAACCTTTATGCAAAAGATGCTATGAATATAATATCTCCAAGAGTTTTACAGATGGAACTCATTACCTTGTTTCTAGATGTAAGGATAAAAAAGATATAAAATCATCAGTTTTATTCAATGTCGATAGGCAAGATCCAAAAATTACTTATATAAAACCAGAAAATCATAGATTTGTTAATGGTAAGAATTTTTTAATTAGATACCAACCAGATTATTTGTCATATGCTGAGGTTTATATAAGAGATGTATGCAGAAATCCTAAAATATGTACTGAACTTATATACCGGGGAAACTGTGCATTAGGAAAAACAGATGAATGCATATTTAACCTGAACCTTTCCCCTTTTGAAGGAAAAGAAATAGAGTACTATTATGTCTTGACAAATATTGGAAGTAATTCAGCTAAATCAAATAAATTCAGGGTTTTTGTAGATACTGTTCCACCAGAAATAAAATCTTTTAATTATATAACAGAATCAAATAGAGTTGTATTTAATGTGAATGTTGATGAAGTTAATCTTGACAGAACAGAATATATAGATTATCATGAAAGAAACCCTGTTTGGAAAACATTGTGCAATGCAAATTCATGCAGTCAAGGAGCAAATTATAAATCAGGGACTCATTATTATGACATACGTGCTATAGATAAAGCTGGAAATATTGGTTATATGTTCAGATTGACTCCTGACGATGATTCAATATTAGGAAACAAAAATGCTCCAATAACAATAATTGCTTTTATAGATTATCAAAATAATATAAGTTATCGGTTCTATAAAGATATTTTACCAAGATTAAAAGAGGATTTTATAGAAAAAGGTAAAGTCAAATTAGTGTTTAGGGACAATCCTTCGACAGACATTTCTATATTATCTTCACAAGCTACAGAATGTGTCAAGATACAAGGTAAAGACTCTGCATTTTTCAAGATGCAGGAAAAGTTATTTGATAATATGGAAAATCTTAGCTATGAAAAAATAATTGACCTGGCTAAAAATCTAGATACAAATATTGTCAAAGAGACAGATAATTCATCAGTTATAGTGGCTGAATATTATGATATAGATGATTGCATGTTTTTTAGAGATTCTAAAAAAGAGATAGAAAAAGACATTGATGATGCTAAAGAAGCAGATGTATCAGATACTCCTGTGTTTTTTATAAACAAGAATCGTCTAGAAGGTTCTTTTGAATATAGAATATTAAAGAGGATGATTGAAAATGAACTGAAGTTAATCAAGTGATTTTTCACTACTATTCTTAAATCAAAAAAACAATCCACCACACCCTAAAGGTTTTTTGCCACAGCTAAAAAATCGCCTGCTGGCGAGTGTGGTTTGATTGGCCCTTGTTTTTAGGATGCTCGAGAATTGAAAACTGTAACATTTGCTACGGCCACATGATAAATCATGAGGT
>JAUYDD010000083.1 GCA_030704765.1 Nanobdellota archaeon
TGTCGAGAATCGAAAACCTCATGATTTATCGTGAGGTCGTAGCAAATGTTACAGTTTTCGATTCTCGAGCATCCTAAAAACAAGGGCCTGTGACAAACCCACACCTTTAGGTGTGGGTGGCCCATTGTTTTTTTGATTTCAGGAAATTTTTTTGATGATGAGAATATTTAATTAAATTAGATTGATTCACAATACTTAAATATCCTGATTTTTTATAATTATAAAGAGAAAATGTCAAAAGAATTGTTTAGGGTATCATTTTATGACCAGATTTCATCAAATAAGATAAAATCAGTCTTATTGATGGCAGTTGTACTTATAGTTCTGATTGGACTCGGTGCAGTTATTGGTTTAGCACTAGGTCCTGATTATTTTTTCTTTATTTTGATAATTTCTATAATAATTTCAATATTATACATCTGGATAAGTTATTATTATTCAGCGGATTTAGCATTAGCTTCTGTAAAAGCAGTACAAGCAGATCCAAGAGAATATAGGCAATATCATAATACAGTTGAAGGCCTTACTATAGCATCAGGTATGCCTAAACCAAGGCTATATGTCATGCATGACTCAAATATAAATGCATTTGCATCAGGAAGGGATCCAAAACATGCAGTAATTTGTGTAACAACAGGTGCATTAGAAAAACTCGATAAGCAAGAATTAGAAGGTGTATTGGCGCATGAACTTTCTCATATAGCCAACTATGATATTCGCTTCATGACTCTTGTTGCTATAATGGTTGGAATGATAGCAATAATCTCAGAGATCTTCTTAAGAAGCTTATGGTTTAGGGGAAGTGATGATCGTGACAATAAAGCTAATTTGATATTTATTATTATAGGAGTTGTTTTAGCAATACTAGCTCCAATAGTTGTGCAATTAGTACAGTTAGGCATATCCAGAAAAAGAGAATATGTTGCAGATGCTTCTGCAGTGAAATTCATCAGAAGCCCAACAGGACTGATTGATGCTTTGAAAAAAATCAAATCAGAAACATCTAAACCTCCTGAAAAAGTAAGTAAAGCTGTAGCGCCTCTTTTCATAGGAGATCCTTTTAAAAGAAATTTGGATAACTGGTTCTCAACTCATCCCCCTTTAGAAAAAAGAATTGATTTATTAGAAAGGATGTAAATTATTTATTTATTATGTCGGAAAATAAACCTCATCTTTTAAGATGTCCAAAATGCTCTTCTCATACCCTATCTATTTTAATGGATAGAAAGAGAAGGCATTTTGGAGCATACTAAAAAACTTTCAGAAGTTTTTTGGTACGCTCAGAAATTTATTAAAAAATTTCTGATGTGCTCAAGAACCAAACACGCCATGGAATTTATTCCATGGTTCTTGACATGAGGTAGTTTAC
>JAUYDD010000150.1 GCA_030704765.1 Nanobdellota archaeon
CTTCTGAAAGTTTTTTAGTATGCTCCAAAATGCCTTCTCTTTCTATCCATTAAAATAGATAGGTATGAGAAGAGCCTTTTGGACATCTTAAAAGATGAGGTTTTCAATTTCCGACATAAAAAAAATCCCGTATTCTTCTTGAAAAATACCCTGTAAATAATATTGATACAAGCAAGATAAAGATTCCAGTGTATTTATCAAAGCTATATATGTGCCATTTATTGAAGATAAGCTTCATAAAGCCCTCATGATATCAAAAAAACAATCCACCACACCCTAAAGGTGTGGGTTTGTCACAGGTCCTTGTTTTTAGGATGCTCGAGAATTGAAAACTGTAACATTTGCTACGGCCACATGATGAATCATGAGGTTTTCAATTCTCGACATAAAAATTCAATAAACCTATTTAATAACTGTTTATCACCAAATCCCTGACGGGATTTGTACCCACACCTAAAGGTGTGGGTTTGCCGTGGATTTGGTGAGACTAAGCGAAAAAGACAATATCAAGTTATACTCCATTCTAAAGAATGGAGTTATCTTTTTTGCTTTGGATATATTTTTAGGGCTTTTAAAATATTTAAGTAATCTTGAACCTTAACATGGCCCCGATTCCGCTTAGATTCAAGAACTGTTCTCCTTCATTCAAATCAGTGGATACTAATTCAACTTTTACAGAAGTCTCTTCAGCTAGTTTTTCAAATTCCCTGATTTTCTCTTTTTTTAATTTCCTTGACAGTAATAATACATCAACAGCTCCAAAAGACAATGCTTTTCTCACATCTTCTTCTCCATAAGCTGTCTTATCTTTCTCTTTTCCAAGCATATTGAAGAATTTTTCTAATAGTTTTTGTTCATGAACTATCTCTTGTCCTGAAAGTACATCTTGAGAAACATCAACAAGTAATTCCAAGCCGTGTTCATCAGCATAACCGATATCTTTTACAGCCAATATCTTATCAACAAGAGCTGTTGTCAGGTTCCCTTCTTTCAAGAAATCCTCTTTTGTTGGCCCTGGTCCGCCTAAAAGTATGCCTTTCAATCCTTTCATATCAAAAAATTCTTTTTTGACCAGCTCAGACACTTTTCTATAGAATTCTTTTGCTAAACCTTCTGTTACACGATGAAACCTTTGGGAAGAATTATGTACAATAATCCCATTAGCTAAAAAATTATGATTTTTTGTTTCTATGTCAATTGTTTTTTGAAAACCTATAGTTTCTATCTTGGATATTTTTACTGCTATTAAATTTGAGAGATAAAACATCTCTAATCTTTTTCTTAATTCTTCATCTTTGATTTTATCTAGAATATTTTTCTTAAAAATATCTTTAGACATTTGCTTTTTGTTTATAAAAAAATCAGGACATCTAAATTGCCTAATGCTTAAACCAGAGTTTTTAATTATCCTTGCGACATCTTTTCCATTTACAACTATTTGTCTAACATTACTCTTGTTACTTCTCTCTCTAATAAGTTTTTTTAACTTTTCATCTTTTTCATAAGAGGAAAAATTAATAAAATCCCTGAATCTTTTTAAAGATTCTATATCATCTATAGCTAAAGTATACCTTACATTATTAGAATAAGGATTTTTTCTATTATCATACTCATTTATTGAAGAAATTATTCCAAGTCTTAGTAAAGAAAACTGTAATTGTTTTGCTATAAAATTATTATTTATACCTAACGCGACTCTATTACTCGAGACATAGCCCTCTGCATCAAAAAATCCTGAAATAAAAGAAGCTAAAATATCATCTGGTGACTTTAGAACAATAGAAGGAATATTTTCGCTTAGAGTCTTATCACTTAGATTAAAATATTTTCTAAATAGTTGGGATATAATCCTGCTATAAACCCTTAATTGATAATAATTCTTAATTTCCCTAAATCTTAAATCTGTACTTATCCCAAAAGTCTCTTCTAATAATTTTTTATAATATTCTGCGACTTCTTTTCTTTGCTCAAAAAATGTTATCCTATCAATCTCATAACATCCATCACCTAAATAATAACCGAACAATTTAGCTAAATTTTTATCTAAAAATTCAGGAATATTAATTTTTTTTATATTAAAATTTTGTTTAATTATAGGTTTAAAATCAATTTTTTGTTTTTTAAGGTCTAGATTAATTTTTTCAGGCATAATTAAATAATCACCTTCTTTTATTTGACAAAGAGGTTTCTCTTCAATTCCTTTTTCAGTTCTTACAAAAAATGTATGTTCTTTAGATGATTTGATTTCAAATCTTGGATATTTTGTTATTATTTTAAAAATCTCTTTATCATTATCCCATTTAGAAATAATAGGAGTTTTTTCAGTTATTTCTGCATTAAAATTTTCAGATAAAATTAACATAGGATTATGAGAATCTTTTATTTCTATTATTTCGCCGTTATCTTTCATTATCAATGTATCAGGAGAAAGGCATTGTCCTCCAGCCCTTATTTTTCCAGGAACAAATGAATCCACATGCTTTAATAATTTTATCTTCTTTCCAATCAAGACTCCAATAGTTGCTTCTTTTCTTTCAATGACAACAAGCCCATAGACCTCCTTTATCTCAAGCATCTCAAACAAAGGATCAGTCACAAAAGTCTGGTCACAACGATAAAGCCTGATACTTAATTCTTCTGGAGGTTCAAAGAATTCTACAAGGAAATCATCCTGGCCTTCAATCTGTGACACATTTCCAGCAAATAATGCAGCTCCATTAGGGGGTGTTTTCCTGGTCTTAGCTAACCTAATCAAACTATCAAGAGCAGCTTCAACATTTTTTCTTGTAGAAGATGATTTTATATTAGCTGCTGTTGATTTTTCAGCTTCAAGCTGCCTTGTAATCAAATTAAGGTCCATACCCTTGGGTACATAGACTGTTATAAGTTCAGTATGTCTTGCTCTATAGGACTTCATTCTCTCGACAAAATCCTCTAGCTTGAATCTTTGGTGTTCATCCAATGCCATTTTTATATTTCATATAACCTATCATATTTATTTGAATGAATAAATAAAAAGAAATGGTTTTATAAGGGTTTGGATTAAGATTTTACAAATTCTTCAAGTCTCTTTCTAATTTTAGGAGTAACCATGCCTAATGCTTCAATATCAAAATCCAATAAAATATCTTCTATATAATTTTTCATATCTTCTTTTAATCCTTCTACTTGATTAACAGTTAATAATGCAGTAACTACTCCAACATTTCTTAAACAATGATAATCCCTACCATCCTCTAATTTTAGACCTTTAAGATAATTACTAACAAAATCTATATTATCAGTAGAAATTATAAAATTATACCTTGCTTCTATTTCATCAACCATTATTATCTCAAGAATTCTAACTTTTTAAATTTACACAAACTCCGAAATATACTTAAAAACCTAATCATCTTCATTTGTTTTAGTTACGATTGTAAATATCAAAAAAAATTTCCCGAAAAATCGCCTACCTCCTGCTAAAGCAGGAGGTTTGATCGGCGATTTTTCTTTGACAGGGAAATTTTTTAGGATGTTCGGGAACGACCGCACCTTAAAAGATGAGGTTTTCAATTTCCGACAT
>JAUYDD010000099.1 GCA_030704765.1 Nanobdellota archaeon
AAATAATTTTGCTGGTCTTAAAAGATGTGGTTTAATTTCTGACATTAAAAAAACAATCCACCACATGTCAGAAATCAAAGATTTCTGAGCACCCTAAAAATCTCCTGAAAGATTTTTAGTGTCTTAAAAGATGTGGTTTAATTTCTGACATTAATCTATAACACAATAATTCTTAAATATATCTGATACATGCATAATAAATCAAAAAACCTTCATTATTCCACTCAAAAACTGTGAAATTCAATTTAGGTTTCTGGATTTTAAAATGTTATATACACTAAAATATAGGGCAAACATTTCAAAATGAAAAAATCATATCAAAAAAACAATGGGCCACCACACCCTAAAGGTTTTTTGCCACGGCAAAAAATCTCCTGCTGGCGAGTGTGGTTTGATTGGCCCTTGTTTTTAGGATGTTCGAGAATTGAAAACTGTAACATTTGCTACGGCCACATGATAAATCATGAGGTTTTCAATTCTCGACATAATAAATATGTTGTAATCTGCTTAATCTTTATATTATTATCTATATCTCTTTTATCAGCAAGATTATGCAAAGATAGTGATGGATATTGGAATGATTGTTCTTCTTATAGTTATAGGGATTCTTATGATAATAGAGTCTTTAAAGGTCCTGATGCAGAAGTTTATAGTAATAGGGATTATGAATATAGAGACAGCAGATATAGTGATTATACACCTTCTAAAAGCTATGTAACTTATAGTAAAAGTGGTCCTGGATATAGATATACACGTTATGCTGTGCAAAATTATAGGGATAGATATAACAATGATTATTACTATGATGATTATGATTTTCACAGTAGTTATCCAAGTTATTATTATGTCCCTTATTTCTTTGGAGGTTTCTATTCAAATACTTTTTATGGAAACTATTATTATTGGGATGACTATTATTCAGGATATTCGTATTATTGGCAGTAAAAAATCACCTTAAGATTTATAAATCAAAAATATCTAGGTTATATATGGTAAAAAAAGACTCTATTTTAAGTTTGATTTTTGGAATATTGAGTCTTATATTTTGGTTATTGCCTATATTGGGTCTTCCTATCTCAATCATAGGGATTGTGTTTAGTGTAAAGGATATGAAAAAGAAAAATAAATATGCTATGGCAGCTTTAATATGCTCTATTATAGGTCTTGTTTTGACAAGCATAAATGCTGGAATTGGCGCGTATCTCGGTATTACAGGACAACATAACCTTGTTAATCAGATCCTAAAATAATCTTCATTTATCATTTAGAAATTATATAAAATATCTCATTTGGTATATTAAATGTTTGATATTTTAAATTATTTCTTTCTAGCATAAATTCAAATCCTTTTCTTCTTGGAATATTCATAGGCCTTCCTCCAAGAGTATTTGTTGAAAAACTAACTATAATAAATTTAGTTTTTTCAATCAATAAGTTTATTATTTCTTCTCCTGGTTTTTTAGATTTTGTATTTATAATATCTAATAACTTGAACATAAATATAATATCTGAATCCGGTAAATTTGATATTTTTTCAATGTCCTTTATATCAAGTATTTTTGCTTTTCCATTCAGGCCGTATTTTTTCATCATGCCAAAATAATCATTAAGGAACTGTATATCATTTTCATCTATATCATAGCAATTATAGTCTAAACTTTTTGTTCCCATATAAACATAGGATATTGGATTTAATCCGCATCCTAAATCTATTATAGATCTTGGACTTTTTGTTATCTTGAAAATAGTTTCATAGGCCTCTTTATAATGATTTAGCCGTTCTTTTGATGAAATAGACAAGGATAATATCTTGTTTATTGTATTTATATCACTTGGATTTTTTCTTAATTCAATTAATAATTTTTCTTTTTTATTCTTTTTACCTATTTGGTAACTGGAATACAGCCTGTGAAGTATTTTCCTTATATCTTTTATTGACTGTTTGTTCACATCTGAAACTTTAGGATTTTTCTTAAGATAATTATAAATCTCCCTAATGACAATCATATCTGAAATAGTCTTGTACTTCTTATTGGATTTGATTTTTAACAGAAAATCCTGAACCATATTATTTTTATCTTCCATAAAATAATGAAATAATAGTATTATAATAAAGTTATTGTTTATGGGATCTATATAAAATCTGAGCAAAAAATATCTCCAATTCGAATTAGCATTTTGTTATGTCGAGAATTGAAAACCTCATGATTTATCATGTGGTCGTAGCAAATGTTACAGTTTTCAATTCTCGAACATCTTAAAAACAAGGGCCAATCAAACCACACTCGCCAGCAGGCGATTTTTTAGCTGTGGCAAAAAACCTTTAGGGTGTCGGAGAATGTCATATACTTTGTGAAAACAAATAGACCAAAAAGGTAACCTTTTGTAACGAGCTACTTGTTATTTCTTAATACAACTTCTGAGATTATTTTGATAGGAGGTTTACTTAAACTTTCTCAACATTAAAGCATTTGTTACTACAATGATTGAAGAGCCTGCCATTAATAAAGCACCCCACTCAGGTCTTAACATTATTCCAACAGGATAAAGAACTCCTGCAGCAACAGGAATTGCAATTATGTTGTATCCCGCTGCCCACCAAAGATTTTGTCTCATTTTTTTCTTTGTTTCTTTGCTTAGTTTAATCAATTTAGCAACTTCTAATGGATTATTTTTTACAAGAACAACTTCAGCAGATTGAACAGCAACTTCAGTCCCAGCACCTATAGCTATTCCAATATCTGCCTGTGTTAAAGCAGGGGCATCATTGATACCATCTCCAACCATAGCAACTTTTCCTTCTTTCTGCAACTCCATAATTTTTTTCACTTTATCCTCAGGCAATACTTCTGCAAAATAAACATCTAAATTAAGTTGTTTAGCAACATACTCTGCCGATTGTTTATTATCTCCTGTGAGCATCGCAGTTTTTATTCCTAGCTCTTTTAATAATTTAATCGCTTCTTTTGACTCATCTCGTATTATATCTGATAAAGCGATAAGCCCAATAACCTTAGATTTCTCAGCCACATAAACAACTGTTTTTCCCTGAGATGCTAACTCTTCAGCTTTTTTCTTCATTTCATTATTTTTTATTTTAACCTGTTCAACGAGCGCATAATTCCCAATATAAATCTGTTTCCCATTTACTATTCCCTGAACTCCTTTTCCTGGAATAGCTTTAAAGGATTTTACCTGTGGCACAATAACCTTTTCACTTTTTGCTTTTTCTATTATTCCTTTTCCTATAATATGTTCAGAATGTGATTCTACAGAAGCAGCATAGCTCAATATTTTTTTATCTCCAATTATATCAGTCACCTCAAAAACGCCCTTTGTTAAAGTTCCAGTTTTATCAAAAATAACATATTTTAGATGTTCTGCGGTTTCAACAGCAGCCATATCTCTTATTAGCATTCCATTTTTTGCTGCAAGTGTTGTAGAAATAGAAGTTACAACAGGAATTGCTAATCCTAGAGCATGTGGGCAGGCAATAACAAAAACAGTTATTGTTAAGGTAAGAGCAAATAAAACAGTTTGATTTGCCCATAAAGTCCAGAAAAGAAAAGTTAAAATACCCATACTAATTGCAGCAATTGTCAAATAATTTGCAGCTTTATCAGCAAGTCTTTGTGTTTTTGGTTTGGAAGTTTGAGCTTGTTTTACTAATTCTATTATTTGGTTAAGAGTGGTATCTTTTCCGGTTTTAGAAACTTTAACTTTTATACTGCCGTTAAAGTTTATGCTTCCGCCGATTACCTTATCATTTTTTAATTTGTTTACGGGTTTAGACTCTCCAGTAATCATGGATTCATTAACACTAGTTAAACCTTCTATAACAATCCCGTCAACTGGAATTTTTTCTCCGGGCTTTACAAGGACAATATCTCCTATCTTTAATTCATCTGTATTAACTTCCAATATTTCTTTTCCACGAATAAGATTTGCTTTTTTTGGAATAAGTTTTGCCAATTCTCCAAGTGCTCCAGATGCCCCTTCAACAGAACGCATCTCCATCCAATGACCAAATAACAAGAAAGTTACAAGAGTTGAAATTTCCCAGTAAAAATCAGGAGCAGTGAAAAAGAAAGTTGTTCCGAAACTATAAAAATAACCTGCAAGAACTGCAAGGCTTACAAGAACCATCATCCCAAGAGATTTATGTTTTAGTTCTTTTAATGCTCCTTTGAAAAAAGGCAGACCAGTGTAAATCACAATTATAGAGGCTAACCCAAACAAAACATAATTATCTCCAAAGAAAGAAAATGAAATTCCAAGCCATCCCTGAACAGAAGGAGATAATAATAATACAGGAATTGTTAATATTAATGCAATAAAGAATCTCCTCTTGAAGTCTAACGAATGATGTCCTTCATGCTCGTTAAAACTATGGGCATCTTGCATTTCCGGTCTGCCGTGATTCATACGCTCATGCATTTTGTGGTTCATATTTTGATGATTCATTTTATGGTTTTTCATTATTTTTCCCACCTAGTTTGTTTAATCTAAACCATTTAATATGTTCATAATAACTAGACCAAAGCATTCCAAAAGTAAAGGCAAATAACAATTCTTCCAACGGAACTCCTAATATTAATATTCCTGATATTGTAGGAAGATTCCAAAAAGTGCTAACAGCAAGGGGATAAACTAAGTTAAAAAATAAAAAGAAAACAAAATATAATCCTAAGAATAATATTCCACCAATTAATATTTTTTTCTTTAAATCTGGTCTACATAAAATTGCTGCAGTACCTCCAATAAACATAGATATACTTGCTGAATAAATTGGATTTAGATTTGTAAGCATTTGTAATGGCAAGAAAACAATTATTGGTGAAAGCAAAGCAAGAACGTGGAATCTATGTTTTTTTGTATGTCTTTCACGCTTACTTATCTTTAAATGCCTCATTCTAAAGATTGCTTCATATAACACCGCACCTATCCCACCAATAGCAAAACTAAATATCAAACTTTCTATATCAAAACCAGTTGTTGCAGCTAAATTAAATAAAGAAGAAGGATTCCAATATTCAGGAACAAATAAAGGTTCTGTTAATCCAAACGGTGCTGTTAAAATACTAACCCAAAGCATTTCCTTTCTATTTTCTTTTCGCAAAATAAAAAGAACTAACCATATTCCAAATAGGATTAATGAAAATGCTAACCAAGGATTCATTTTTATTTTATCATTCTATTTAAATTATAATGCTATTTGTATCTTGATTTGATTCTTAATCTTAATTATTGTTATTTCTCTTATCCCAAAATAAAGGAGATTTATGTAAACTTATTATAAACATATGCAATTAACCAACCAAAGATAAAACTGATTATAGCTGCTTCAATCATCCCAGTTACGATTCCTATTATGCTTATATCAAAAAACATGTGCCATTGCTTCATCATTTCAACAGCACCAGTATATATTCTAATGTTTCCGGCTATTCCCAACAAAAGCATAATCAGAGCTGAAACTAATGCAAGACTTATTGCAAGTGCTTTAGGATTTAATTCTTGTTTCATTTTCTTGCCTCCTTTTTTATTAATGATGATTATTAGTATATAATCTTTTCTAAAATACGATACTGTATACTAATCGTCGTTTCTCCTCTTAGCCAAATATCTTACCAATCCTAATATCTTATTTCTTCCAAGAGGCAAAATTATCTCAGCCATTTCAGCAGGAGTTTTATCTATCAATTCTTGATGAGGATTTATAAAATTATGAATTACACATTGTAAATTCATAA
>JAUYDD010000228.1 GCA_030704765.1 Nanobdellota archaeon
TTTTGCTTTATTGATTGTCCTGCTTATTATAGTTTCTAAAGTTTTCATTTATTTTAATATTATTTATAATTGCACACCCACTGCACTCCAGAACTCTCTTTTTTGATAATAGTAATCTTATTATTTTTATAAAAATATTAAAAGCTTGAACTTTAAATACTTTCTGGTATGACTAGAATAATTATTTGAAAAATCAATCCTGAATTACAACCAATTAAGTGTAGTTCATCTTCAGGAACTGATTTTACTTCTTCTGATGAACATTCCTTTTGCCCTGAATCAGTATTTCCATTAATTATATTATCTTCTAATTTTAAATTATAAACTGATTCTAAAAATAACCCTAAGAAATTATTATTTAAAATATTATTAAATACATATGAATTATTTGCAGAAATTAGTTTTATTCCACTTTCATTCATAGATATATTGCAGTTTTTTATTGTTGTACCGTATTGATTTGAACAAACCCCATAAGCATGAAGAGATAGGTTGCTTGTCCAATATCCTCTGCAATCAAAAGTTATATTTTGTGCAGTTATATTAATGCAACAAGGTCCTGAAGTAGGAATTATGTTATTTGTTAAATAGTAATGCGTATCATGTGTATTTAATTCAGTACAATCTCCGACTTCTTCACCTGTTTTCCATTTAACAAAATCCTTACTAAATAAGCTCTCATTGTCAAAACATGTAACAGTTAATGTAAAATTTTTTGATTTTACTATAATATCATCATTATCATAAATCCACCAGTCACCTTCATTAGATGTTGCATTATGATTAAAAAATTCATAAGTATCGTTTTCAAGTTTAAATGTTGCATTAATTATATATCCATTTATATCTGTGCAGTTCGTTCTTACTTGAGTTAAATTACTTTCAAATACTATATTAGAACAATCTGCCCATTGATTTGAATTATAACATTGGATTTGATTTATTTTAGGTCCTACTACATGCAGCTTTGTTTCTGGGTCGCCTAATAATGTAAAATCATAGTATACCCATTTCATTACTTCCTGACATGGTGGTGTTTTATAACCCTGGCTACAAGAATATCCTTCCAGAATTAGTCCTATGTTATCTTCTTTGGCATCTTGATTTGCTTTGCCCACCTCAAGAATATCTTCTCTAAAGAATGCATCAAAAAATTCTCTATCATGGCGTTGAGAAGCAGAATCTGTCTCTGGATCTCCAACACCCCACCCATATCTACTATTTCCAAGATATGCAAATGCCGCATGAGAATTATTAGTAACATGATGCTCACCAACCGCGTCGTTAGATATGTAACTAAAGAAACTATCCCTATTATCAAATGCCGCCGAGTAACATCCTTGACTATACGCAAGGTATGGCCAATTATTTTCAAGATCATTGTCAACATTATCATTGGTTAATCTCATACATTCTGTGTTATGGCAATGAGCTACATGATTTATTATATGAGTTTCATTGTTTATTTCATTTATCAGATCATCTGTAGTCCATACTTCATCTTCATCATATAATGTTGTAACATTAAAGTAATCTGGAAGTCCGTGTGTATCATAACCATCCGCAGTTGAATCATTCTTAATTTGATCCTTAAATCTGCTTGTGTATCCTAAATTCGTATCTTCTCCTAACATCAACGCTTTTATGAGATAAGATTCTGATAAGCTTATATTTTCATAAGTTATTGTTTTATTAACAAAATTTGATAATTCTCCATCTGAGTCAACAGGTGCTCTCCCAACATAAACTTCTGCATAAAAATCTTCTTCATCATCTTCTCCCCAATATGAATCATTATCATTATTCCAACTACCATCAAGTGCAGCATAATAAAGATCTGATGGTATATTATCATCTGTCGCTTGACCTGGAATATTCACATAAAATCCTCTTGTAGGAATTATATTATCTCCACTCTCCCCTCCAACATCTGCTCCATCCCCATCACCACCTAACAAAACATATTCAGTTTCCCAATTCTCATAAGCATCTTTTATGAAGTTTCGTATCATTGCTTGTGTATCATTAAACTGTGAACCAGTTCCACAACCATCACCATAAGTCCCATCACAATAATAATCAGAATCATTTTTAATCTGCTCAACTGTAACAATTGTTGCATTAATTCCTGTTTGATTTTTCCAATTAACTAAATCCTGAAATGTATAAGCACCACTAGAAACATTTAGCTCATTATTAGTAATTATTACATAATCATATGATTCTGAAGGATCTGGAATACAACCCTTATGAGATCTTATTATTTTCTTAGTATAAGTATCCACATCATTAGGATTGTCCACTATCTTTATAATTTCTGCTTTATCTTTTGAAAGATTCCTAAAGAAAGGATTTATTTCAAGTGTTGGTTTTAGATTTACTTTCACAGTCATATCTTCAAAATATGAAATTAAACCTTCCTTAGGTATATATTGAACTGGGTAGAGATTTATAATAAGTATTTTATAACCTCTAAAATTTTGTAATGGTAATTGTGAATATAATTTATCAGGAAAAAGTTTTGTAGAAGAATATATTTCTTTATTGGGTTTAGTTTCAGGAGTTAAATTAGAGCAGTGTGGTACCTGAGTCTTACCATACTCAATTTTATATTTAACATCTAATGTAATTTTCTTTCCTGCAATTATTTCAATATTTTGTACGTCTTTGCCTTGTGGGACCAAAACTCTAACAGTTCTGAGAGGCATAATGGGCATACCAGGATTGCCGTATCTTTCTAATGATTCTATTAGAATTGAATCATATGTTAGATTATCATGAATAAAGACATTTTTAATTATTTTTGGTTCTGGAAAATCGAGTTTTAGTACAATCTGAGTAGTTTGAGCATAAACACTTTGAGATAAGAAAATTACGCCTAACAAAATTAGAAATATTAATTTTAGTTTACCTCTTTTTTTCATCTTTTTACCTTTAAATTTAAAATATTACGACTTAAATTTTTTTTGTTTATATAGGGAATATAATAAACCAGTCAAACCAATACCTAATAATTCCAAAGTAGATGGTTCCGGTATTTCTGGTCCGCTAACTGTAACTGAAATATTATCAATTCTAGCAGAGTTTGCAGAAAGCCTAATATAAGTGAAATTATTATTTGACGGTAAAAGAGGGATTTGATTATAACCTTCAACTAATGGAGAGTCCTCTGTCCAATTTACTCCATTTTCTGAAAGTCCATATAAAACGTAAGGTGGTAAATAGTAAGCAGGGCGAAGGGGATCTGAAAAATCTGGTAAGAGAACATCAAGCTCAAAAGTACCAGAATCAACTCGGGTTAAAACATTATCAAGAGGGAAGGCATATGCCAGAAAAGCATTTTCCTCTGTGAAGAAGTACCCTTCCAACCCAAGCATTTCTGCTGGGGGAATAGCAGAACTATAGTAAAGATATGGGTCTGGCGGAGGAAATGCCATCTCTGGCCAGAAAATTGAATGGTCATAACTATCGCTCTCTGCTTTTGTACTACTAAAATCATCTTCATAATGCCATGTAATTGTATCAGCTCTCGCCCCCCTCATTCCTCCAACTAAGGCTATTGTTGCCAACCCAGCATAAGCCAAGCTTTTCAAGCCTTGTTTTGCTTTATTGATTGTCCTGCTTATTATAGTTTCTAAAGTTTTCATTTATTTTAATATTATTTATAATTGCACACCCACTGCACTCCAGAACTC
>JAUYDD010000002.1 GCA_030704765.1 Nanobdellota archaeon
AATTTTTTCGCTTCGCGACCGGCAATTTCAGTCTCCAAGAAAAACTTTCAGAAGTTTTTCTGGGCCATTCAAAATCTGAAGATTTTGAAGGTTTCAAATCTGCCGAGGCAGAGCCCCGGGGTATTAAACCCAGATTTGAAAATAAATGAAGAACGTCTTGAAGGTGAATACAGGACCAGTGTATAAAAGTTTTATGTTTCTCTTTTGAAATTTCATATCCTTTTTAATGCATCACCATTTATTATATTCATCATCTCTTCATTAATGAAATATGTAGGCCGTTTTCCAGTATAAGTCAGATATAAAGAGTTTTTAGCTCTTGATATAGCTACATAAAATAATCTTCTTTCTTCATCTTCTTTATCATAATCATCTACCTTAATCAATTCAATCACTGGATGATCACTAGCTTTGCATGGAAAATTCTGTTCATTTACTCCAATTAGAAAAACTATCTTTGCTTCAAGACCTTTTATTGCATGTATTGTTGCTAAAGTCAAATGATCTTTTTTTTCATAAACTGTTTTATTTATCTCATCAGTCTTCATAATATGGAGCATTTCCCTTAACCTTAATAATCTGGAAAATTCTTCTAATTGCCTATTTGTCCTTGCTAAAACAAATATTTCATGTCTTGGAACTTGGGATGACACTATCTTATCTATTATAAAATTGAATTCTTTTTCTTCATTCTCAAAATTATATAAGTAGATATCTTTTTTACCCTCATTATGATATTCTAGATCTGGTAATTTCATATGGTTAATGGATTTATTCATGAATTCAACAAGATGATTATTGCTGCGATAATTTTTTGTTAAAGTTATAACTTCAGCATCTATATATTTCTCCTTGAACTTCAATATATAATTTATATCAGAGCCTCTCCATCCAAATATAGATTGCCTTGGGTCGCCTACCCAGAACAAGTTTTGCGGATTCAAGAGCTCCAATAAATCAACTTGTTGAGAATTGACATCTTGATATTCATCCACTAAAACATGTTCATATTTTGGGATGTAATCCTTATTTTCTTTAAAAAACCTGATTGTGTCCAATATCTGGTCTGTATAATCCCTGAATCCATGCAATTTCATATATTGATTCAAATAATTGCAAATCTTATAGATTATTTTAGCTGTATTTGCTTCTTTGTAATCAGCATCTTTTGAAAAATCATAGAATTCCAGATTTTTTGATTTGAAATAATCCAGTATAAAAAAACAATCATTCATGAAAATATTGGATAATTCTTCTTTTTTCTTGTTCTTTTTTTGTGATTCTGAAAAATATCTATCAATTGCATTGTCTGTAGTCAAGCCAATGCTTTGAAGCGCAGACATTATTGCCATTATCTTATTTTGATAAGAAAGGACATTCATCTGTCTTTGATATATTTTGCAACCATAGTTCCTTAATATTTTTTCTGAAAATGAATTGAAAGTTTCTACATTACACCTGATACCTGAATTCTCAAGGCGGTTCTTCATCTCTTCTTTTGCTTTTCTTGTGAAAGTCATTGCTAAGATCTTTTCAGGCCTTATTCCTTTATATTTCACTAAAAATTCTATTCTTTTTGTCAAAACTGTAGTCTTTCCTGATCCTGCTCCTGCTATACATAAAATCTTTTCTTTATTAGATATTATTGCTTTTTTCTGATAATCATTATACTTTCCTAAAAATGAATCTAGTTCTGAAAATATGAGCCTTTCTTGTTCTGTTATTATTGTTTTTTCAAACAAAATCTCATTATCTTTGTAAAATCTTGGATCAAGGATTTCTTTTTTTCCTTTTTCAGTCAATACTGTAAGTTTCATAAAAGGATTATTATCATGACCTGCTATCTCTATGAACCTGTTATCTATAAGGCCGTCAATCAATTTTGATAATTCTTCTTTATTTTTTATTAAAGATCCGAATAAACCAAGTTCATCAAGATTGTTGTTTTTTATTGAAGAATTCTTGAAATTACCTATAAGAAAATCAATCAAAAGATTCTTTCCAACTGGAAATGGTATTTGTTTTATTGATTTCAAAACTAAAAGATAATCTTTTGAATCATCTCTTTTAATTTCATTGATTAAACCTGACATTTTTATTATCCATTGTATTTATTAATCTAAAATTGAGTATATAACTTTTATAATCTATATATAAGTTATTCAACTGACTATTTATTAATCTTTATTTTTATTTTCAATTTTAAAATCTATGTTTTAAAACTGGGAATAGAATCTATTTAATCTTTTCAATACTTGCTGTCTTTCTTTATTATTTATTTTCAGGTCCTTTATTGTATTTTTTAAAAATCCTATTGAATCATTGAAACGTACCTGGTCAACTGGTTCTGGCCAGCCATCTTTTCCTCCATGAGCAAAAGAATATTTTACAGGATCTCTCCAAGAAATAGGAGTTCCGTATACTAAATGAGAAATCATTGCTAATGCCCTTAAGTTTTTAGCACCCATACCCCTTATAAGGACAAGTTCTTCATAATCTTCAGGTTTTTGTTCATAAGCTTTTAACATTAAGTTCAAATCTCCTGAAATCTTTGGAAAATGTTCTTTAGGCAGCTCTAATACTTCTTGCGAATTATTGCTATTGATAAATTTTTGTTTTATATTAAAGTCTGTTAAAAGAGTCTGGGAATTGCAAGAACATCTTGGTTTTGCATCATTAACTCTTTTAACTACAAGATATTTTTTCAATTTAATAGGATTATCATTAATGAGGTCTAAAGAGGATTTTCTTGTTTCTTCAATATCCTTGTCAACTAGATTCAATGGCCTTGTCCTTATATCTGAGACTATTGCTTCATGAGGATCAGACACAAAATTTAATCCCTCATTTGAAATCCAATGGTAACGTCTTGCATAATTATTAGATTCATTCATTCCTTGTTGTATTACAATCCAGTTGTTTTTAGTGAAAAAAAATGTATGATGATATAATTGAAAACCATCCTGCAATAAAGAACTATCAACTTTTGCTGAAAGCTTTGATGCTCTTATCAAACCATTTTTCTTTTTTTCATCCAGTTTTATTTTATCAGCTGATTCAAAAATATCATCCGGTGTTTTTTTAGAAGTCTTTCCTTTTCCACCTGCAAATCCTATACCTAATGAAGAGCCTAAATCTTTTTCTTTTAATGCCTGAATCAATGCTCCAGTGGTTGTTGTTGTCAAACCTGAAGAATGCCAATCAAAACCTAATGCACATCCTAATGCTTGAAAATAATAAGGATCAGATAATCTTCTTAAAAGCTCGTCTTCTCCATATTCATCTACAATTAATTCAGATATGTTTCCTGCTAGTCTTTTCATCAAAAGAAATAACCATTGCGGGCATTTTCCTCCATGCAAGGGCAAATCTACAACTCCTGATTGTCTCATTTTCTATTCAAAAAAAAGAAGTTTAAAATATTAGTGTTGTTATTATAGAATAAAGATATGTTTAAAAATGAATAACTTTTCTCTATAAGCTATTAAATAAAATGAAATATAATAAAATCATTGATCCAATTGTTAAAGGGCTTTTAAAATTTTTAGATAAAGATAGTGGATACACTTTAAACATCCACCAGGATATTAGATCTGAAAATTTAGCTTTCCAACATATCTCTTTTGACGTTGAAGACAATTTTAAATTTCCAAATAATTCAATGTGGATTACAGGAAGGAATTTAATAGATTATGATCCGAAAGTTATAGAATTAATCCTTAATCCAGAACTCCAGTATATAGATGTTGGTGCAGGTATAGGAGAGTTTATACCACGATTAGTAAGAACATTTGACTCTAGATTAATTCACAAGCCTATAATTATAGAACCTGCTGATTATGAATTGATGCTAGATATGTTAGATTATTCTAAAAGATTTTTAAACGAAAGAGCTCTTTCAGATAGAGTAAACGAACTTATTGATAGAATTAATATAATTCTTAATTCAAATAAAGTAACATTAATAAATAAAAGCTTAGAAAATGCTGTAAAAGAGCAAGAATTACTTGGAATAGCTGATGTTATAATTGATAATGCTGGAGCAAGTCATTATGCTAATGATTTTAAATATATATGGGATTTAGAAAAAAAATTATTAAAACCCAATGGGATATTGTTATCTGAAGTTGTAAAAAGTAGTGGAGTATATTACCCTAATAGTTCATAAAAACTTTATAAAATTGAATCATAGAAAATTAATCAAAAAGTTCGCTTAGACTTTCTCCCTCGCACATCCTAGATATTGCTTCTGCAAATAATGGGGCAAAAGAAATAATTTTTACATTTTCACCTGGAGGTTCTTTTAATTTTATTGTATCTCCAATAAAAAATAAATCAAAATTATCAGTAACTTTTTTTATTCCTTCTGTAAATAAACCATGAGTACAATAACCATAGATTTTTAATGCTCCTTGTTTTCTTACTGCTTCACAGGCTTTAATTAAAGTACCTCCCGTATCAACAATATCGTCAATGATTAAAACATTTTTATTATCTATTTCTCCTAAAATCTTAAAACTTTCAATTTCATTTGCTTTTTCTCTAGATTTATAACCAACTGCAAAATCAGTTATTCTTAATTTTTTTGCAAATGCTTTTGCACGAGGAGCTCCACCAGCATCAGTTGACATTATAACAAGATTATTTAAGATTTCTTTATGATTTTCCTTAATGTATTTTACGAAAACTGGATAAGATGAAAGATTATCCAGCGGAATTTTATAAAATCCATCTATTGCTGGATTATGAAAATCAAGTGTCAGTAATCTATCAGCGTATAGCTCAATTACATCTGCAATAACTTTTGCAGAAATCGGAACTCTTGATTCGTCTTTCCTATCTTGCCTTGAGAATTTTAAATATGGAAGTACATTTATTATTTCTTGTGCAGCTGATTTTTTTAAAGCCTGATTTACTAAACATAACTGCAGAAACCAATCAGCTGGATAAAGATTAGGGTCATGGATAAAATAACAATTTCTCTTTCTTATATTCTTCTCAATTTTTGGCTTTATTTCTCCATCTTTGAATTTTTTTATATTAACAGGAGATAATTCAAAATCACATAAACGTATTTTTAATTCTTCGTATATTTTTGAGGCATACTCCCATCCATATCCTTCTGGATCTGCTATAATTATTGATTTATGCACTGCCATAATAAAAAAAATATTTTATAGTTTAAAATCATTATTGTGAAGAAAGATAATCTATAAAATCATTATAGATTTTTAAGATAAGCTTTTTTTACAGCTTCACTTACAACTTTCACTACTTTTTTATCAAAAGGAGATGGAATAATATTATTAGGTGTTGGTTTTTTCACAATACTTGCTAATGCTTCAGCTGCTTTTAATTTCATCTGTTCAGTTATTTTTTTTGCTTTTACATCTAATGCGCCTCTAAACATGCCTGGAAAAGCCAGAACATTATTAATCTGATTTGGAAAATCTGATCTTCCTGTTGCTATAATATATGCTCCTGATTTTTTAGCAATATCTGGCATTATCTCTGGAACAGGATTTGCTAAAGCAAAAATAATAGGATCTTTATTCATCCTATTAATCATTTCTTTAGTCAAGAGATTTGCTTTTGAAACACCAATAAAAATATCTTTTCTATATAAAACCTGAGATAAATCACCTATGATTTTGGATAAATTTGTATGTTCAGATATTTTTTGTTTCTCTAGATTCAATTCCTCTCTTGACTTGTATATAGCTCCTTTAGAATCCACTAAGATAATATCTTTAAATCCGTAATTCAGTAGGATTTTAGTTATTGCTATTCCTGCTGCTCCTGCACCATTTATTACAATCTTTGCTTCTTGTTTTTGTAATCTCCTAAGTTTAATAGCATTAATCAAAGCAGCAAGTACAACAACTGCTGTTCCATGCTGATCATCATGCATCACAGGAATACCTATATCCTGAAGAGCATTTTCAATCTCAAAACACTCAGGAGCTTTAAAATCTTCAAGACATATCCCACCAAATACTGTTGAAATATTCTTTATAGTCTCTATATTAGTTGAAACATCCTGTGATGAAAGTACTATTGGAAATGCATCTATTCCTGCAAATTCCTTGAATAATATGCACTTGCCTTCCATCACAGGTAATGCTGCTTCAGGGCCTATGTTTCCAAGACCAAGCACAGCTGAACCATCAGAAATAACTGCAACTGTATTTTGCTTTATAGTATATCTATTTATATTCTCTTTATTCTTAAAAATTTCTTTACTAACTTCTGCAACACCCGGCGTATATGCTAAAGAAAGATCATTTTTGTTTTTTAATCTTATTTTTGATTTTATTTCTAATTTTCCTTTATTTTTTTCATGAAGCTCTAAAGATTTTTTTATTATATCCATCTAAATAAACAATCAAATGGATTTTTATATTTATTTATGTCGGAAATTGAAAACCTCATCTTTTAAGATGTCCAAAATGCTCTTCTCATACCTATCTATTTTAATGGATAGAAAGAGAAGGCATTTTGGAGCATACTAAAAAACTTTCAGAAGTTTTTTGGTACGCT
>JAUYDD010000056.1 GCA_030704765.1 Nanobdellota archaeon
AAAATCAAAAAAACAATGGGCCACCACACCCTAAAGGTTTTTTGCCACGGCAAAAAATCGCCTGCTGGCGAGTGTGGTTTGATTGACCCGTGTTTTTAGGATGCTCGAGAATTGAAAACTGTAACATTTGCTACGACCACATGATAAATCATGAGGTTTTCAATTCTCGAGATAAATATATTGTGCAGTAGTTAAACATTTCCCTATAAATTTGGGAAATCTACAGGACTTGTAATCTTTTTCACCACTTCTTAACCTTTGCTTGCCCATCCTCTCTTTCATTTTTGTGCACTAACAATAGAAATTAGAAAATCAGGCTGTCTGAAAGCGACTGATTTTCAATAATCTCTGATTTTTGCTCTGCAAAAATCAGCAAATGTTTAACTACTGAACTTGATAGATAAATTTAATAAAGGTATATGATTAATTAAATCAAAAAGGAGGTGAAAATATGAGTTCAAAACAAATGTTAAATCCTAAAGCAATTGGAATTGCTACAGCTGTAATAACATTCATACTATCAATCTTATGTCTTGTTATTGTTTTTATTTTTAAAGAATCAGCTTATTCATTTTTTGATCTGTTCTTTCATGGAATCGATCTTTCAAAAATAGAAACTACTCCTAATATAATCAGAGGAATTCTTGGAAGCGTATTTTTAGCAATAATTGCTTTTGTTTGTGGATGGTTTTTTGCTATAATCTATAATAAATACTCCAATTAATAAAATTTTTTTTATTTTCAAATCTGGGTTTAATACCCCAAGGCTCTGCCTCGGCAGATTTGAAACCTTCAAAATCTTCAGATTTTGAATGACCCAGAAAAACTTCTGAAAGTTTTTCTTGGAGACTGAAATTGCCGGTCGCGAAGCGAAAAAATTAGCAAATACCCAGACTCTCTGGGTCGGTTGGGATTGCTAATTTTTAGGCAATTTCTTTATTTTATTTTACAATCAATTTTCCTTTCATTTTCATATGTCCTTCTCCGCAATAAACAGCACAATACCAATCAAACTCTCCTGTCTTATCTGCTGTAAATTCAATCTGACTGTTGTTTTTTAAATTTAAACTAGGAATCCTTACCCCATGAGGAACATCAGTATTTTGTATTTTGATTTTTACTTTATCCCCTTTATTTACAGTTATTATATCAGGTGTATAACCAAATTTGAAAGCTTTAACTGTAAATTCTTTTATTTCAGGGTCTCTTACAACATTTCCTGTTTTTGATTTTATAAAAAAGATGCCTGCTATCACGAAAATTATAATGACAGTTATTCCTATGTATTTTTTATCCATTTTTATTTATTTCTCTTTTGTTAGTTTTATTTAGTTTAATAAAGTTATTTTCTTGAATATATTCTGTACATAGCCCAGCCATACATAACTGCACCAAGTAAAATTGCAAATATCATTAGCTGATTTTTATAATCTGATAAAAGCATTCCCAATCCAAATCCTAAAATTCCTACCCCAAACATCCATGACAAGAGTTCGTGGGGCTTAGCTTTTTTTAATTTTTCTAGCATTTGATTCTTTCCTTTTATCATTAATGGCAACCCGCCTTTTTATTCTCCTTGGTTCCTTCTTTTTTATGCATATCTCTCATCATAAAATAATGTAAAATAGGACATAGTAGCATCACTGCTAAGAGTGCATATGTTTTAAATCCTAAATAAAATAAAGTTCCTGCTATAACCAAAGGGATTATACAGCAGATAAGCATCATAAGCAAATGATTCTGCTTTATTTTTTCAAATATATTTATCATGTTTATTTTTTCTTTGCCATTTATCCTCCATAGTATTAATTTAATTTTCCTATCCAAATCCAGGGCTTTCAGATTGGGTTGAAAGAGATTGCGAGCATTCATTAGGTTTGGTATTGAATGCCTCACAAACAGCTTCTTTTATAGAATCCGGACTTCTATTGACTTGAACTTGAGCACTGTTAATCACGAATGTCGGAGAACCCGATACTCCAAGGTTATTAGCCCTTGCATTCTGTTCATTGTATATTTTCTCAGCATCACTTTTCATATAATTTTCAATTTTAGCTTTATCTATTGATAGTTTCTTATAGATATTTGGAAGGTATTTATCCAAACAACTTTCATCCCCTCTGCAAGAGCCAATTTCACTGTTTTTATCAAATTCCTTTAGATAAGAGAATAATTTATCTTTTCCATACAATTTCTCTATACTTATCTGTCTTAATGATTCTGTTTTTTCAAAATCTCCATGCATTGCACCAATTGCAACTATCCTGAAATCAACTTTATCTTTTAACAAGTCATAAGCTGGAAAAAGTGCTTTTTCAAATTGCAAACCATAAGGACAATAAGAAAAAACAAAGGCTTCTACAATTGGTTTATCTGATTTAGAAACCCCTTGAGGAGCATTAGTGTTTGTATTGGAATTAGAAACATCTTTTTGCATTACAGGTTCTTCTGTTATTGGTGTTGCTCCTTGAACAAAATACTTTCCATCTTTGGTTGTATAAACTGGTATCTCTTGGCCTTGATATTTTACCTTTACCTCATATATATAGCCTTTATCACTAGAAGAAACTAATTCAACTCCGCCATTAGTCTTTGTATTAAGATAATTCACTAATTGTTTTCCTGCTTCATCTGCTGAAATTGCCTTGCCAGACATTTTATTTGCCCCATCAATAAAGACAAAATATAATAAAATAGTAACTGTGATAAATAATATTATTGCTGAAACTTGCCAGATATTTATTTTGAATTTATCTTCGGTCATATAAAATTTATCTAAGGCTTATATTTAAAGCTTATGAATGAATCTTCTACTAATTATATTTTGAGTCTATAATTTTCTTAATTTCCTCCTTTGTTTTGCCTTTATTAATCATCTTTTTAACTTCTAAAGCGTCTACATAGCACATTTTGCAATTAGCTCCATGACTGTCAAATTCTTCATTTGGTTTCATAAAACAGTCTAAAAGCCCTCTTGAATGTAATCTACCATTATGGACAATTTTCATACAGCCACAATGACAATTTACCCCATTTAATGAATCAGGATTATTCTTAGCAAATAAATAAGCTTCTTTTGCTTGGCTATTAATAAACGCATAAGGGGGGAGGTTATCAGGATTATTTTTTGGAGCTGGATTTCCAAATACAAAAAAAGTTATTAATAATAAAACCATAAAAATTCCAATACTGATTATCCATTTATTTTTCATTGTCTTTTTACTCCCTGCAACAATCTAACATTTTTTTAATAAGTTGTGAAATTTTGAATTTATCTGGATTAATTTTCTTATTTTTGTTTGAATTTCCAACACCATTTATTATCCAAAATAAGCTGTAAAAATTAAATGCATCTTTAAACGATTCTTCAGCTTCTTTCTTTTTTCCATCATGAAGAAGTTTTGTTCCAACTTCAGAAAGTCTCATAGCTATTGAAAGTAAATGCTTGCTTATGCACCATTTTTCACTATAATCATCATTATCTTTTACAACAATTTTTGCTAATAATCTTTTTCTAGATTCTCTAGTCTGTTCAAGAAATTCTAAGAATCTTTCATCCTGGGTTTTCATATAACTAAATAAAAAATGTTCTTCCAAGCTAATTATATTCATTAAAGCTATTGAAAGGTCTTCACCTAAAGATAAATCTAGGTTTGTTTTTTCTTTTATTTTTTCAATCATTTTTATTAAATTTTTTTCTGCCATTTTCCGAAGTTATACTTCCTATAACGAGGATTTGAAAATTATGTCGGAAAATAAACCTTATCTTTTAAGATGAGGTAGTTTACTTGCATTCAATTTCCGAGCATCCTAAAAATTTCCGAATCAGAAAAATCGCCGATCAAACTCCATCCTTCAGGATGGAGTAGGCGATTTTTCAGGAAATTTTTTTGATGTTAATTTTCATATTTATCCAGTTATTATCCAAAATATTTCAGACAAGATCAATAAGGTCATTAACATAAATGAAATTCCTTGATAAGGAAATAAAACCTTGCCATTTTTTTTCTTAATATAATCGCTTAGGCTAAACGAAGACCCAATAACAATTATTCCAACCAGAGTTCCAAAAAGTAATTTATCTATTCCAAAAACTCCTAATCCCAGCATTGATAGTTCAGGCAATGACCTGACAATTTCAAAATTTCTTATTATTCCAATTAAATATAATGGGATTATTGTAAGTAAAAATGAAGCAAAAACAATTAAAAAACCTTGAAAAGGAATTTTAACATCTTTCTTTTTCAGCCAGTTATTAAACCATAATCCCATAGACACAATTAAAGCTCCTAAAAATAATCCAACAATACTATCATCAACTCCTAGCAATCTTGCGACACCTATTCCAACACCTGCAGCAGCAGTGCATAATGGGCAATGTGCTAAAACTGATTGAGATAATATAATCAAAGAAATTATGGATGCAAAAACAAGTGATAATATTTTTTTATTCATTTTATCCTCCGGCATTAAAAAAGAAAATGTATAAAAGTAAACCTAAGATTATCAGAATTATTATTATAGCAGCTATCCAAAAATTCTTATCACTACAACAGTTTTGTGAATTAGAAGAACTGCAGCAATCCATTTTAGATTTTGGTTCTTTTCATCAAAAGTGTGTTTAGAACAACACTTACAGATGAAAGAGCCATTGCTCCTCCTGCAATTATTGGAGATAAAAGCCATCCAGTAGAGGAATATAAAACTCCTGCAGCAATAGGGATACCTAAAGCATTATAAAATAAAGCCCAGAACATATTTTGTTTTATTTTTCTTATTGTAACCTTGCTTAATTTTATTGCTTTTACAACATCAGTTGTTTTATTATTCATTAAAACAATATTACCAGTTTCCATAGCTACATCTGTTCCAGAACCTATTGCAATTCCAATATCTGCTTGTGCTAATGCTGGTGCATCATTTATTCCATCACCAACCATTGCAACTTTTCCTTTTTTTTGCAATCTTTTAACATGCTTTGCTTTGTCTTCAGGAAGTACTTCTGATATAACATGTGTAATTCCTAATTGCTTAGCTATAGCATTAGCAGTTCTTTTATTATCTCCTGTAATCATATAGACAAATATTTTTTGTTTTTGCAATTCTTTAATTGCTTCTATTGAATCTTTTCTTGAAGTGTCTGCGATTCCTATAAATCCTTCTGCTTTTTTATCAATACAAAGCACAACAACAGTCTTTCCATTTTCTTCTAATTGAGCAATACTCTTTTCTATGCCATTTAACCCTGCTAATTTTCTTATGTATTCAGGTTTTCCTACAATTATCTTCTTTTTTTTCAATATTCCTTCAACTCCATGCCCAGGAATTGCTTTGAAGTTTTTCATGTCTTCTAACTTGATACTTCTTTCTTTGGCTTTATTGACTATTGCTTGAGCTAAAGGATGTTCACTGAATTGTTCAACACTTGCAGCAAATTTCAATACTTCATTTTCATCCATATTTTTTACTGATATAACATCAGTAACTTCAGGTTTTCCTTGAGTTAACGTTCCTGTTTTATCAAATACTACAGCATAAAGTTTATGTGCTGTTTCAAGAGCATCTCCACCTTTGATTAATATCCCTTTTTCAGCACCTTTTCCAGTTCCTACCATTATTGCTGTTGGAGTTGCTAAACCTAAAGCGCAAGGACAAGCTATTACTAAAACAGATACAGCAATTATCAGTGAGAATTCAAATGTTTGGCCAACAACAAAATACCATATTACAAAGGATAGTATTGCTATTAATATTACTACAGGAACAAAATATGCAGAAATTCTATCTGCAAATCTTTGTATAGGCGCTTTTTTTCCTTGAGCATCTTCAATTAACTTGATAATTTGCGCTAAAGTAGAATTTGCTCCAACTTTTGTTGCTTTGAATTTGAAACTTCCATGTTTATTGATTGTTGCGCCAATAACATTATCTCCTTTCTTTTTTTCAATTGGCATTGATTCTCCTGTAATCATCGATTCGTCAATTGCACTTTCACCTTCAATAATAACCCCATCTACAGGAACCTTTTCACCTGGTTTAACTATAACAATATCATCAACAACAACTTCATCAACTGAAATTTTGACTTCTTGTCCATTTCTAACAACTGTTGCTATTTTTGGAGAAAGATTCATTAATTTTTTTATTGCTTCACTTGTTTTTCCTTTTGCAACTGCTTCAAGATACCTTCCAAGTATAAGAAATGTAATTAAAACAGCAGCTGCCTCGAAATATTGATCTCCCATTGGACTAAACATAATAACATAAAGGCTATAGAAATAAGCAGCACTAGTTCCAATTGCAATCAAACTATCCATGTTTGCAGACTTATTTTTCAATGCGCCAAATGCACTTTTGTAAATGTCCCATCCAACTATAAATTGGACTGGTGTTGCAAGTAAAAATAAAATAAAATCTTTATAAGGAATGTCTATTCCAAACCACATTAAAACCATTCCTATCATTAATGCGGGAAATGCAAATATTAAGCTAAAAATAAAGGTGTTTCTTAATTTCTTTATTTCAGCTTGTTTCTTTTGATTCTCATATTCAGGATTTGTTTCACCTGTTATTGGCCTTGCACTATATCCTAATCCTGAAATAATTTGAATTATTTTATCTTGATTTGTTTTAGATTCATCAAACTCAACTGTAGCTTTTTCAGTAGCAAAATTAACATTAGTATATTTTACTCCAGGATCTCTTTGAATTCCTTTAGTTAACAAAGTTACACAACTCTGGCAATGCATACCAGTTACATCAAAAACCATCTTCTTTATTTGCGGTTTTTGAGTGCCATCAGAAATTCCATTGTGAATTTCTGAGGTATCTAGATTAACTTTTTGCATATTAATTCAACTCTCCGCTATTTAAAGGCGTAATATGTATCATATCAAAAGCATTATCTAATTTCTTCATTACACCAACAACTACAACATTTTTTCCATAAAAGTTTTTAATAGGATCTCCAATATTATTAAAGAGTCCTTCTTCCCTCATTGTCTTTGCTTCTTCATAACCTATAATCAAAGGATAATATTTTTGTCCGCCAATAGTATGTACTTGATAATCCTTTATATTCCCTTCTTTTAATTGGATATCTATTGGTTCTTCACTTTTATAGTAATAAAATAATTTAATTGAACCAGTTGCATCTCTTTTTGTAAAAATTCTATTTTCTTGCAAAATGTGGTTAAATAAAGAATTAGAATTTTTTGTATTTATTTCAGATGAACCTTCACTATTAGTTGATTTTTCTTGGTACTCATTGTCATCTGATGCCATTTGTTTTTGAGAAACATCTGAATTCACTTCATTTGAAGAACTAGCAGCTATTCCACTGGATTTGCCAGAAAGAAAAAAATAAAAGAACGTTCCTATAATTAAAATTATGATTGTTAAAAATATTGCGATTATTTTTCCACTTAAGGGGTTTGCTGAAGAGTTTTCTTTTTTAATTTTTCCCTCCCCTTCTTTTAACTGATTTTTTATCTGAACATCCGCAACACTCATTGAACTTTTTTGAATTTCCATCAAAATGCTTGAATACATCTCTTATTATGCACCAGCAAAAATCATTAGACAGCTCAAATATTTTTTCCTGCCCATTTCTTTTATGATGAACCATATCTATGTCACTTAAAAATTTCAATTGGTGCGAAATTGCAGATAATGATACTTTTTCTCTTCCTACATAATCATAAATCTCATTTACGTTTTTTGGATCATCTGTCAAGCTTAATAGTATCTTTAAGCGGGTCTCGTCAGCTAAGCTCGCAAAAAATTGTATGACTTTCTTGTCTGCTGATTGTTGTATTTCTTGTATTGTTTTCATGATGAAATGCCCTGCATTTAAACAAATTAAAATTCCCCTTGAATTTTTGTATTTTATTAATTGAACAATTGTTCAAGTATTTAAACTTTATGAATTTGAATTCTATATTTTTGATTATTCAACAATAATGTTCCCAGTTCCCATATTGCTGCTGCAACAGCTAAACTTAAATGTCCCTTTCTTTTCAGGGGTAAATTTAATTAAATCTAAAGGATTTTTGGAATATAATGATATCTCCAAACCCTCTACAATAAAACTTCTATAACATCCAGTTACACTTTCATCCAAGGTTATTTCAACAGGTACACCTGCTTTAACTTTGATTGTATCTGGGGAATAATTTTCTCTAAATGATAATACAATCCTCTGAACTTCCAGATTAGTATTATTTTGAATATTCAAGCTTGACTTAATATCTTGTTGAGATGCGGCGATATTTACTGAATTTGCAGTGGTAGTTTTTCCATAAAAATTAATTATAAAAAATAAGATTATTATTAATAAAACCATTAAAATTACTGAAATTATTGTTATTGAATGTCTATTTTTCATTTTATTCAACAATTATAGTTCCATAAGCCATTCTCATACTGCATGCAAACTCAAAACTTCCTTTTTTATTTGGAGTAAAAGTTATTTTTTGTGAAGGATTTGATGAGTGTCCAGAGATACCTAAGGATCTGATGTTAAATGATCTAAAACATCCCCTGATAGTGCTATCCAAGGTAATTTCAACAGGAACTCCTAGCTTTACTTTGAGTGTATTTGGATAATAATTGTAATCTTTAAAACTGAGAGTAATTTTTTGTATTTCATTATTAATTGAAGTATTAGGACTATCTTTTTTATCTTGTTTGTTATTATCATTAATAACATTACTATTAGTATTTTTTCCTGATGTATTATTAACAAACTGATAACCACTGATCAAAATAATCACTATAATCGCTATTGTAATAATTGATTTCTTTGATAATCCTTTTTTCTTTTCATTTAAAGAACTATGTTTAGCAGCATTATGCATTCTAAGGGCATCTTCACTAGAAAAATCTCTATTGCACTCTTCACATATAAAGTCATTTTCCATTTTATTTTGATTTAATAAAAATTAAGCTATATATCCTAATTCTTTAATTATATCCTTGATTTTTTGAAGGCTTATTTTTTTCTCATCAAAATCAATAATTGCACTTCCGCTTTCTTGCACTTGTATCTTATTCACTTTGTCTTGAAGTTCACCTTCTATTAACTTTACACAACTTTTACAATGCATT
>JAUYDD010000069.1 GCA_030704765.1 Nanobdellota archaeon
ACACCCTAAAGGTTTTTTGCCACAGCTAAAAAATCGCCTGCTGGCGAGTGTGGTTTGATTGGCCCTTGTTTTTAGGATGCTCAGAAATTAAAACAAACTAACATCCACATCTTAAAAGATGTGGTTTAATTTCTGACATCATAATCAGCAAAATCTTCGAGCAAGAGGAGGCGAGTATTTGCATTTAAGTATCTATATTGTATTCAAGAAATGCAGATGCGAGATAAGATTGAGCATCATTAATTCGAGCCGAATATAAATGAGGCGAGTGAAATGTTAAGAATTAAGGTTGACTTAACGATTTAGAAACTTTAATAAACTGTTATTTATAGATATTTAGAAATATAATATGGAAACCTTGACTCAGATATCAGGAATGCCAAAGGATAAACTTGAGAAGTTTTTGGCAAGATTGAGAGGGGAAGCTAGTTTTGAAGATATATTTCAAGAAATTAGAAAACGATGCTATAGACCTGAAGGATATGCAATTGACCCTAGGACAGGATCACAAGTTGTTTTTTCAAAATCAAGAGAAAAAAGACCTGATATATATGGAGGAAAAAGCCCATGCATAATCTGCAATGGAGATGAAGAGGAAATACCTCCATTTGTCATGGCTAAAAGATTGAGTTCGGGTGCTTATGCATTTGTTAATGAAAATAAATACGCTTTTTTAAATCCAGACGGCTTATTGTTTGATATCACAAATTCTGCCGGCATGTTTAGGGGGCAAATTTTTTAGTCTGGCCTACAACAGAACATAAAGAAATTCATGAACTTTCTTATGAGGACCATGCATTTTCTTTTGAATTAATGAATGAATTAGAAGAAAAAATACTTTCTGAAACATTTGAAGAAGATTTTGGTTTTGTTTGTGTGCAGGTGATTAAAAATATAGGAACCTCTATTCCTGGAGCTCATGTACATGGACCTTATCAAGTTGCTTGCATGAATATGTTTCCTAAAAGAATAAATGATGATATAAATTTTTTAATAGATAAAAAAGTTTCTTTTATACGAGATTTTGATATAAAAAATCCTGAGCATCTTAAAGTAAAAGACTATGGAACAATGATTCTAGCTGTTCCTTATTTTATGAAAAGGCCTCTTGAAGCTATAATCTATCCAAAAGATTTTTCTGTCCAATGGTTAAGAGACTTAAGCAAAGAACAGAGATTAGATTTAGCAAAAGTAACTAGTGATGTTTCTTATGCTCTTTCATTATTAATGCCTGCAAGAGGAAATGTTTTTGATTATAATTTTGTGTTTCATACAGGACCAATTGGAACTATGTATATTGAAATATTTCCTTCTAGCCAAAGACCAGGAGGTTTTGAAAGAGTAGGCTTATATGTTTGCCAAGGAATTCCTGTTAATTCTGCTGAAATTTATAGGAGATGTTTTGAGATATACATGCAAGAACATCCTGGAAAAAGATTCAACTTAGAGCCTTCTCAAGTAGTTATTGATGAGATTAAAAAAGAAATAATCGATTATGTTGTTAATCTTGGATGCAAAAAATAAATCTGAATTTTATATATCCTTCATCCGCAAAAAACATATAAACTCCGGATGTCTTGAAACTTTATGGATATAATCCAAAAAATAAAGGGGAACTCAGCAAAGATTCAAACTTCTTTGTCAACAATCATAAAGATGATTTTAATTATTGCAATTTTTTACGCTACTTATTCTCATTATTGGCATATTTTGCTTGCTTATGTTTTTTTATTGCTTTTATTGTTCATGCCAAATATTCTGAGAAATAAATATCATGTAAGAATACCATTTGAATTTGAGTTTATTGTATTTATTTTTGTTATTATATCCTTTTTCCTAGGTTCTATTGGGGGATATGTAATAAATATATTTTTTGGAGTAATTGTGGGTTTTATTGGTTTTGCAATAATGTTGATAATATTTTCCCATAGCAAGTTCAAGACAAATTACCTCTTAATAATATTATTTTCATTTGCTTTTTCAATGACTTTTGGTCTTGCAGCTGAAATGTTGAAATATTATATTAAATTATTTTTATCTTATGAAAACATAAATGCTGACCATCCCTATACAATGTTAAACTTAACATGCGTTGCATTAGGTGCTTTTATTTCCTCAATTATAGGATATGTTTATATGAAAGGTTTTAGGGTAAAAATAATGCAGGACATGGTTGGAAGATTTAAAAACCATAACCCGAATTTCTTTATACAAAAGACAGATTCACCAGAAGAAGTTATTAAATTAATTAAAAAAGGAGAGAATGAAAGACTTGAATTTAAATCAACCTTAAGAACTAATCTCCATATAGGAGAGCATGACAAAAAAGTTGAGAATGCTGCTTTAAAGACAATTATTGCTTTCTTGAATTCAGAAGGTGGTCATCTGTTAATTGGAGTTGATGATAAAGGGGAAATTATTGGAATAGAAAAAGACAGTTTTGAGAATAATGACAGGTTCAACAGGCATTTCACCAATCTATTAAAAGAAAGGATTGGAAATGAATATCTTCCCTATATAAATTCAGAATTAATCATTATTGAAGAAAAGTCAGTGCTGAAAGTAGAATGCAGAAAGAGTGATAAACCTGTATTTTTAAAGTGTGATGGAAATGAAGAGTTCTATATAAGAGTTGGTGCTTCATCCTTACAAATAATCGGCAGTAAGATGCTAGAATATATAGAACACAAATTCAAGAAGATTTAAAAGAATTTTTATAAGATTATGGATATCAGCAATGACTTATGTCGAGAATCTTGAAAACCACACTCTTTAGAGTGTGGTGATTCTCGAGCATCCAAAAAATTTCCGATTCAAGAAAAATCGCCGATCAAACTCCATCCTTCAGGATAGAGTAGTCGATTACTTCAAAATCTCTAAAAGATTTTGAATGTTCCTAAAAACAAGTGCCTGTAACAAACCACACACTTTAGTGTGTGGTGGCACATTGTTTTTTTGATTTCAGGAAATTTTTTTGATGGACCTGTTTCATACACTTATTATCTCATTTATGAGGTTCAAAGTTTTTTTGAAAAAAGCATCTGATTTGTTCTGCCACATATCTACTACTCTTCCATCTATGTCTTTCACTTGATTATGGATTATCCTCTTATGAAGGTCATAGATCTCCTTTATATCATCAACATCTTTTTCTTTTAAAAGGCCTTTTTTTACAAAATGCTCTTTTAATAATGGTGCAATGAATTCAGGGCTAGGTGGCAAGACTTTTATTGACATCAATAATGCCTGGGCTGATTCTATAATTGCCCAATAACAGCCTTCTATGCATGACAGTTCAGATATCTTGCTTCTTACAATATGTTCTGGAACCCGGTTCAATAATACATATAAAGATTCCGGAGTTGCCTTTATTTTTCCCTGGTCCAATAATATTTTTAATGGATTGAAAAAACCTCCTAAATCAATTATTGTCTCTCCATATCTAATTACATTGATGACAGTAGGATCACCTTTCAATAAATCATTCCACCAAGTGGAAAGTTTTATAGTATTAACATGAAGGTCTTTTTTATATGGGCTTGTCCTGATTATATTTCCAAGTTCCTCTCTGTACCACATTATAAGTTTTTCATCAAACCTGACAATAGCATCATCAATGATTATTATTATGTCTATATCTGAATTTCCAGTAACCTTATCTTTTGCAACTGAACCAAATAATATCATAGATTTCACTAATTTATCAAATTTCTGATAGACTTTTTCTGCAAAATCCATTGCAATATCTCTATCAGTCGTTAATTTAAAACTAGGCAGTGAATTTATATCTATTTTTTCATTTTCATCAGAATTTTTTTTCCCCATTTTCTCTTTTTTATACATATATTTTAGGATATAATTGTTTTTAAATTTGACTATTGATTGGGTGTTCCTGAAAAACGGCCTTTATCTCCTGGAATTTCCCCACCTAGTTCTAATGGAAGCCCTTCAAATCCTGAACCATAGATCTTGTGATGCACAGCAGGATTTATTGGCCCATGGCCCATGTAATAAGCACTCATTGCACCAAGCTGGCTCCAATACGGCCCCCCTCCTATAGAATATAAAGGTGAATCAAATGCTTCAAGAGAGGGCCTGAATGGATTTCCTCCGCCTTTTTCTGAAAAATATTGCCACCAGTTTCCTGCTTCAACAATCTTCTTTCCTGAAAAACCTTTTTGGCCTAGTTTTTCCATTATCTCTTTCATAGGAACATTTCCCATTCCCATAGGCAGTTCAGTATGTTCAAGGCCAAAATTATCAGAAAGATGGACATGTTTTACAAAAGGAGCAATTATTTCTGATTCTTTTATAACATCTTCTTCTGAATATCCTTTTTTCCTTATCATATTTATATGCCCTACATCCCATGTTGCACCAACAAGTTTTTTTGCTGTATTTTCAGCTTCAGAAGAAGACATTCCATCAGTCACTAGATTATCTTTTAGTTTTTTTCTTGTTTTTTCTATAAGTTCTTTTAAATCTTCTGCTCGTGAAAAACCTCCTCCTGCAGGAGGGTTTTCAATGCTTAAAATTGGCGTTGTATCTCCAAATTTTTTATATGCAGTAGAGACAGCATTCGCAAAGGTCTCTGATGATTTTTCCATTGCAAATTCCTTCAATGGTTTGTATATTTTAGGAGTATCTATGTTTTGCAAGACTTTTACTCCTTTATCTATGAGATCATTCATGGACTCTGGATCTTTTTCAAATCCTGGTTTCATCATTTTTTGAGCATCTTCAGCAAATTTATTGAGTTTTTCCTTGTCATCTTTTTCTGCATTAGTATATGCTTTATCAAAATTCGCTTTTAATAATCTATAAGCATCTTTCAAATAAATCTGACCATGGACAATATGCCTTTGAGCATTTTTTAAAAAATCTCTTTCTCCTTCTCCTAAAGGAAGGTTATCTATATTGAATTCAGGATCTGTAATTTTTGAAAAGACTTCTTTTGGAATCTGGCGTTCTATTGAGTGCAAAGCATCATCTGCAAAATTGCTCAAACGATTAATATCAGTAATTTGAGACTGCCACTGGTCTTCGTTTATTTTTTTTAATTCATCATCAAAATCAAATTTTCTTGGCTTATTTTCCTCAAATTTTTCTCCTTCTTTAGGAAAATATTTTTTTGTCACTGGAAATGGGCCAATTTTTCCAGATTCAGGGTCAACAACATAGATTTCTGTCATTATCTCTTCTATCTCTCCTGTATCAGGATTCTTTCCTTTGTATTTTCCAACTGTCTCTGGTAAAATTCCTGAAGAATGAGTTGTCACTATCATATTTCCATCTGGCTCTAATTTATGCGCTCTTATCAAAGATGATGCAACTTGCCTTTCTGCAAATATCCTATTTGCTTCATTCCATTCTCTTTCTCCAACACCAGATGGCTCAACAATAGGCATATGTAAAGAAGTTTTTACTCCTGTCATTTTTGATAATCTTCTTATTTCATCAAGGTGCTGATCTGGGATAGAATCCATGACACTTTGGTTAATTGCACCAACTTCCATATGTCTTTGCCCTGGATTAAGCTTGATGTTCATCTCACCTAACTGGTTTGCTGTACGAGGGTCTGTTGCTAATCCTAAATTTGATACTGTTGATTGATAACCTGCTGAAAGGTATTTTAAGGAAGTCTCCCTAGGAATAAGATAACTAGGTGCTCCTTCATAAATAGATTCATAGCTTGACATTTTAATATAATAATCTTTTCTATATAATATGCAGAATTTTATTTAAATAGTTTTCTTTAAGTGAAAAATCAGAAAATAGCTTTATAAAATTCTTGATATTAGGGCAATTCTACACTCACCACCTTGTACGTTTTTCTTTTTTCATCTGGTCATCGATTGATTCATATTTTTTTGACGGGTCCCTGTCTTCTCCACCCCAAGCTTCATTAACAGGCGCTGAACCTCTTCTCATCATATCAGGCCTTGAAAAATTATCCTGTGAAGGATTTAAAGTAGGATTTATTGTCTCTCCTTTCATAAGCTTTGGATAACCTCCAGAATCATAAGCGCCTTTTCCTTTTTCATATACTGTAGAAGGGGAATATTGGGAATTTGCAGAGACATAAGATTTGTTAGGATTATTCTCTTTATTATCTAGTGTTGATAAAGGGGCATTCTGGAGCTGAAGTTCTAGGGATTGAGATTCATTAGTCATCACTAAAGACGGTGATATTTTATCTGCCTTAGAAGAGTTTGGAGTAAAATTATTATCTATTACATCTTCAAGTAGATTATCATCCTCATCTATTATCTCTTGTTTTATTTTCTTTAATTTTACTTCTTTTATTTTCAAATCTACTTTATCTGGTTTCTTTTTATCTTGTTTTTTCATAATAAATAGATGTTAATATAAATTTTAAAGTTTTCTTTTATTAAGCCCAAGAAATACTTCTGTTCCTGTGCGAGGGATTTTTGTTATAGCATCTTCAAGATAGGGGAATGTAGCCATACCAGCACTTTTCTTGTAGATGTCATAAAGACTGAAGCAAGCTGTTTTTGATTCAGCTTCTCCATAAGCTCTTATATATTTTTCAGCATAGTTTTCAGATTTAATGCCTTTCTTTTTTAAGAGTTCTATTCTTTCTTTTTTCTTTTTTTCTTCATCTTTTTTATCAGGTTTTGTCTTTGGCTTGAAAAATGAGAATATAAGTGAAAATGGGTCAGAAAATTCCTCGATTTTTTTCTCATCTTTATCAGTTGTGAATTCTTCAATATCAATCTTTAATTTTTCTAAGGATTCTTCTGTCATACCCTCTATAAAACCCAGGGCTTCTTTTAAATCTGATTCATCTAATTCAGCATATAATAAGTCAATTTCATCTTGATTAAGACTATATGCTCTAAAAAATACTTCTGCTCTTCCGCCAAAATTATAATGCGGGCCTTGTTTATATGGTATGCCCCTAAATGTAAAGTCTAGAACAATGACTTTATAGTATTGCCTTAAACCGGTTATTTTTTTAAATTCACGGGGCAATCTTTTATCTTCAACTCCTCCTTTTACAACCACTGGATTTTTTCCTAATATTGACAACTGCATCATAATTGTATTGAAAGCTGTAACTAAAGCTGCACTTTTTGAAAGACTATCATTTTGAGTCAGTCTATTTGCAGCTTTTAGATAAGGTTTAGCCCATCTTGCATTGAGTTTTAGCGCCTGGACCTGGCTTTTTAAATAAATTTTTTCAATCTCAAATCTTTTTTTTAATTCTTGTCCACTATTTTTTCTCCATTCAAAAAATTCCTGAATACGCGGCTTTAATATTCTTTTTACCCTGTCATTCAAATCCAGGTCATCCACTTCATTTGGAGAATTTACCATCATAAATGCGTCTCTTAATGTGACAAACTGCAAGTTTCCTGAAGATAATGCATTCAAGCTTCCTTGCCCTCTCTGAATGTCAACTTTATCCATCCAGATCTGTTTTAATGCTAATATCCCTGTTTCTTTTTTTATTTTATCAGATGAATTTGCTGCTTCATAATGGGATAATCTAATCTTGAATTCTTTCAAATCATATATAAGGTTCAATACACCTTTCAAGATATTGTTTACAGTTCCTAATACTCTTGATGCTTCTTGCTGCATCTGGCTTGCTTTTCCCTGGAGTTCTGAAAAATGGCCGCTTCCTGGTGATGATGCAAAATTATCAATAAGTTTTTCAGGATTATAACCTGTCTTTTCCATAAAATCAATAAGCCAGAAATAAATAGGCTCTAATGTCTCTGATGTTGAATCATAGATAAGAGTGTAATCTACACCTGGTTTTTTAGTCTTAGAGTAGTAAGGGCTTATCCTATAAATAATATCATCAACCTCTGCCATTTTTCCACCTTTTTATATTGAATATAAGATATATTGAGTTTTTAAATATTAATATCAAAAAAACAATGGGCCACCACACCCTAAAGGTTTTTTGCCACGACAAAAAATCGCCTGCTGGCGAGTGTGGTTTGATTGGCCCTTGTTTTTAGGATGCATGAAAATTCTTTCAGAAGAATTTTCTGCACAGAAAATTGCATAAAACAATTTTCTTGTGCTCAGAAATTAAAACAAACTAACATCCA
>JAUYDD010000078.1 GCA_030704765.1 Nanobdellota archaeon
ATCAAAAAAACAATGGGCCACCACACCCTAAAGGTTTTTTGCCACGGCAAAAAATCGCCTGCTGGCGAGTGTGGTTTGATTGGCCCTTGTTTTTAGGATGCTCGAGAATTGAAAACTGTAACATTTGTTACGACCACATGATAAATCTTGAGGTTTTCTATTCTCGACATAAACAAATACTTTCTCTTTATTTCCAAGAAACTACTACATCATCAGTTCTTTCTCTTGGATTGATATCTAATTCATCAAAAGTTTTTATATTCACTTTAATACCTGAATTATATTCTATTTCTCCAAGATAAGCAATCATAGCGGCATTATCAACAAGCAAAGAATTCTCAGGAACAAAGAACTTAGCTCCTCTTTCTTCGCACATAATCCTGCACATTTCTTGCAAGCGAGTATTGCATGCAACTCCTCCACCTAAAAGCAATTCTTTTTTTCCAGTATGAGCAAGTGCTCTTTCACTAGCTTCAACTAACATTGCAAAAGCTGTTTCTTGCAAAGAATAAGAAAGATCTTCTTTTGAAACACCCTTGTCATATTTTTGTTTTAAATTAGTCAATAAACCAGAGAATAAAACATCCATTCCTTTTACTGAATAAGGTATTTCTATATATTTCCCAGATTTAGCAAGTTCCATTATTTTAGGGCCTCCGGGAAATCCTATTCCAATATATCTTGCAAAATTATCAATGAAGTTTCCGATTCCAATATCAAGTGTCTCTCCAAAAACCCTATATTTTCCAGCTGCATAAGCAATTACCTGTGTATTTGCTCCACTAGCATATAGTAATACAGGATCACTTGCTCCTGTTAATCTTCCAATTTCTAAATGAGCAACACAATGATTTACGGGAATTATTGGAACATTCAATTCAATTGCTTTTTTCTTAGCAAATTTCATTCCCTCTAAAAGGCATGGAGCAAGTCCAGGTGCTTGTGAAACAGCGATTGCATCAATGTCTTTCTCAGATACACAAGCTCTTACAATAGCATCTTTCCAAACCCTATCTGCACATTCTCTATGATGCTTTGCAGATTCCATAGGAATAATTCCTCCTTTTTCTGTTGTATAACTATCTTTGCAATTAGCAAGTATTTTTCCATCTTTAACAACACCAACACCAAAGGTGTGTGCTGTACTTTCAATACCAATTATCATATATTATCAATGATTATAATCTTTATAAAATCTTATACAAGAATCTAGTTATGGATGAGAAAATTATAATGAGTATGTTATATCCGAGTTTTATGTATATAGAACATAGAGGGCAAATACTGCCATATATCCGTTTACCTCGTGATTTTGTAGATCTAATCCCGAGATTTTATGAACAAGGAAGAAGAGAAACAGTTGATGAATATGCAAGAACATTAGAAAGAATTACTCAAGAATCGCCACTTAAAACAACTTTTAGGCTCCAATGGGATACAGAATTAGGATTAACAAATATAAGTATCGGCCCTTCAGGAGGTCTTGACCTTAATAATGAAGGCTGGCCTAAGTTTCAAGAACATAATTTAGGAACAAAAACAGGATTTACAGCAGGTTCAATTGCTATTGTTTATGTTTCTGAACTATTGAAGAGTAAGTAATTTCTCTACCAAACTTCATCAATTCTTTTATAAGTCTCTAAATTTCCAATATCAAAAAGCCTTCCCTGGAATAAATAAGCGAAAACCTCAAATCTATCAACAAAATATTTTACTAAATTTCCAGGAGAATCTTTATTATTTCCCTCTCTAAGGTATTCTCCAATTTTAAACAAATAATCCCTGGGAAAAATATAAACTCCAATGCTTGTTAATAATGTTTTTGGTTTATCTGGTTTTTCTTCAAATCCCACAATTCTATCTTCTAATAATTCAACAACTCCATGCCTTTTTGCTTCTTCTGAAGAATCAACACCATAAACTCCATTAACAACACTTCTTTTTTGTTTAAATAATTCAACAATGCCCTTTAATGAAAAATCAAATAAATTATCACTGTTTAACACTAATACATCATCATTAATCCCTTCCTCCCTGATACAATGCCATAAATCACCTATGCCTCCTAACCTGGTTTCATTTGAATATGTGCCATCGTTTAATACTGATAAATTAAATGAAAACCTGGAAAAATTCTTCTCAACATAATCAACTAAAATTCCGTAAAAACTTGTATTGGTTATTATGAATACACTGTCAATTTCTCCAATCTCTTGTATTTTGCTTAAAGTGTAATCTAAAATAGGATTTCCTTTTATTGGCAAAAGTGCTTTCGGTTTATCCAATGTCAATGGATAAAGGCGAGTTGCATAACCAGCTGCAAGTATAATAGCTTTCATGAATAATGTATGAACTCAGAATATATAAAAATAATCATTTAAGATTATACTGATTACATCTTAATAAAAAAAATAAAAATTTGTCTATTTTAGGGATAATTCAAAATTATAAAAAAAATAAAGAGAAAAACTGCCTCTTTATCCCCAGAAAATTCAGTCTTTAATTATGAGACTTTACTTTTTTTTCTTTTTCTTGCCGCCTCTAGCCATTTTTGCTTCGCAAACATTCCCTTTACCATCAACATAGTAAAGATAACCTGGCTTTCTTTTTACGATATTTTTCGCAATGACAGATCCCATTTTTTACCTCCTTTTATCGAATATAATATTTATTATTTCTTAATTAAAGAAAATCTGAAAGTATTTAAACCTTTCGCCCTCTCGACGAGAAAAATTTATCGTCGGAAAATGAAAATATCAGGATTTTATCCTCAATATTCTTTTGATTTTTTCAAAATTTTTATGATTTTTTGGTATCTCTAAAAACTTATCAAACCTTTTTTTTGGTTTTACAGAGATTCTCCAAGGCTTGACATTTTGAATATCTACAATATTTTCTCCTAAAAACCAGATGCAGATGAATGGTTTGCAGAAAAAAGAATGAATGCTAAGATTGACATCCCTGTTGAAAGTGAAAAGAAGAGGTCTTGAGTTTTTCTTGAACATCAGCCCTATTGCTTGAGATAAAGGATTATCACAGACCCTGGCATCTAATTCTATTTTCCTTCCTTTATAACTAAATTGAAATTTCATGTTTTTTCTATAAAATATTAATTAAAGAACTATTTATATTATTAACTATTTTTGATATTTTTTATTAGTAGAGTGTTAATTCTTTCCTAAGACAAAAAATGATATCAGTTAGAATAAATAAAACTTTCTAGAGGTCTACTTCGCTAGAATTTAACACCCCAAAAGCACAGCCGCCGCAGTCGTCGTCAACCCAGTCGTAGCCGAGAATATCCATCCCATCACTACCAGAGTACCAGTAGGAATCCAAACACGCAACTCTTAAAACAGGTTTATTAACAGCATCAAATCCCAAAACACTAACTCCTCTTGGATAAAACTTAGGAGAAGCTATTTTACTTAAATTTTTAGCAACTTCCTCTTTTGTATGTTCTAATAATCTTGCTAAACCACCTCTTATAAACGCATTACAATTCTGAACTCCACTAGCAAAACTTTCATAAGGAGCATAACCAAAATCTCTTAAACTGGGATTATTTTCAACAAGATAAATTCCATTAGTTTCTTCTACACCATTTAATAAATGCATTAATATTTTTTTATCAGTTATAAAATTTTCTTGAGCATCTTTTGGAGGGTTTGCAAAAACTCCTTCTAAGGTTCTTACTATTCTTCCAATCTGTAGCCATCTTGGATCTAAAATTTCAGGTTTAACTTTTTTTTTAAATTCATAAGCACAGACTGAAATAGATTCTGAAGTAGTTGGCTCTCTAAAGCTTATTTTAGGCTGTTGCTGTGAATGAAAATAAGTTTTTTGCATTTCAGCTAAATTATTTAAATAAGTACTTGGCCCAAATGCAGGATGTCCGACAACTAATCTTATATTTCTATGTGGAACTGGAAGTAAATCTCTAACAGGCAAAACAGGTCTTTCAGACAATACAGGAGTTGCTTTAATTACTCCATATTGAGTTTGTTCATCTGCCATATTTTAGTCTCGCTTTGAATATATTTAAATTTTTCTATTGTTACTATTATTAAAAAGTAGCAATAACCTCAAAACCAAAATCCCTTTTTCTTTTTTACACTAAAACTATCTGGATTATTATTTTCCTTATTAATAAGCTCATTTAAATTAAAATTTTCTGGTTCTTTAGTTTCAATATGCTCAGGAAACCATCTTTCCTGAACTTTTTTAAGATTTGCATAATGTTCATAAACTCTTTCAACATTTTTTTCATGCACAACATTATGATGTATAAATCCTCCTCCAAAACTCTTTGGAATATGCATAAGCTCATGAATCAATGTCTTTATTTTGTCTTCATTTGGCAGTTTATCAAATCTTTTTGAAATTACTTCAATAACATAGAATCCTTTTCTTCCCAAAGCAATCTGCATTGCTTTTCCAAGAGCATGACATCTCGCAATAGTCCCTCTTGAACTACTTCCATAACTCCTGATGCAAACAACAGAGTCTAATTTAACATGAGGAAATAGCATTCTTGCTATTTCATTAATTTCTCTCTGTATATCTTCTGCATGTTCATATCTTATTCCCATGTCTCATCAGCCTCCCCAGGAATATATTCCGGAAACTCTTCTCCATGTCTCCACCAGTTATCTTCTGAATCATCAAGTCCGAGGATATATTCAGCATAATCCAGTATCTCATAAGCGCAGTCAAATGTCCTTAAATCATCTGTATTTTGATAAACTGAAAATTGTTCAACTAAACAATCAGGAATGTCAACTTTATATATGCACCAATCAGATTCTTCTAATTTATCTTTTGACAGCTCTCCTCTTTCAATTAAATTTACTAAATTTTTCATAGTTCTTTTTCCATAGCTAATCTTTGTTTTTCCATCACCATTAAATTTTTTTCTTGAAAAAGAAGCTAATTTCAAAGGCAAATAAAAAAATCTTGTTTCCCCTTTAATTCCATAAATCCCTTTCATGTTTATACCTCCACAATTTTATTTCTGCTTTTTTCTCCTCTAACAATCCTAACTTTACTATTAAAATATTTCGATAGTATTTTTATATAGTCAAGGACATTGATATTTTACCAGTTTGCGCCTTGACTTATTAGGAAACCAGCAAAATCTCCCAGAAGATTTTGAGGGCACAGAAAAATAATCAATTTTTCTGTGAGCCATGAGTAAATAGTAGAAAATTAATGGCTTTTACTACAAGCTCTAGATTAGCTTTGTTATGAATAGCAGGTTTTTTTATATATATAGTCAAGGACATTGAAAATTGAGCAGTTATGCCTTGACTATCAAAGGAAAAACATAAATTTTTGCTCAGTTATTTAGGTTTTTCACTATACTTTATATTCTGTATCAGATATCACCAAGTCCTTCGGACTGGTACTCCATCCTAAAGGATGGAGTTTGCTCTGGACTCCGAAAAATTCCTTCAGAGGAATTTTTAGGCCCTAAAAATCCATTGGATTTTTTTGGTGGTGAGCTTGAAAAAAAGCATTTATGTATCTTAGTTATCAAAAAAATTTCCTGAAATCAAAAAAAAAATCCACCACACCCTAAAGGTTTTTTGCCACAGCTAAAAAATCGCCTGCTGGCGAGTGTGGTTTGATTGGCCCTTGTTTTTAGGATGCTCGAGAATTGAAAACTGTAACATTTGCTACGGCCACATGATAAATCATGAGGT
>JAUYDD010000189.1 GCA_030704765.1 Nanobdellota archaeon
TAAGAATTTTATTGTGGGTTTTATGATCTAATATCTTCTTTTCTTCTTTTACCATGGCTTTAGATGGATTTAGGCTTTATAAATTTAGTGTTAATTTTATGAACATTAGGAAAACACTTAATAAGGGGTTTCATTGGGGTAGTTATGAAAATCAAATCGTTTTTTGAATTAAAGGCGGACATGAAAATGGAAGCTACCGACGAACTCATAAAGTTGATGGAGAAAAAACATTGTTGGAAAAAGCTGGCAGAATTAATTAAGTTTAGAGAGGAATTAAAATGCAGCAATAAGGACATCACAGCGGCTGCAGGAGCAGTAATATGACTGAACCTGTAGTTTATATCGGGTATGTTGTGTTTCAACATAAAAACGAGAGAATTGTGAAAATAGCGACATCTATGAATCCTGAAATCTTTTGGGAATGTTTCCCTATAACTGCAGAGTATGGTGAAGGTTCTTTTAGAAATTTATTATTCAAATTAGAAGGAGGTCTTAAAGAATTAAAATGGGAATAAAAGTTGAACAGCTAACAACAGAAGTCAGTGCAGCAAACCCTAGTGAAAAAGAGGCTCTTGAATTAATTGAAAAAGTAAGGAACAGGATCAAGTTATCTAATTCCCAGTTTTATGAAATTGTAAAAGATCTTAGAATTATCAGAGATAAAAAATACTACTTATTTATAAAAAACACAAAGACAAATGAACCCTTTTCCAACTTTGAAGAGTTTTGCCTATTTTACTATGACCTATCAAGAACAACAGTATTCAATTATATGCAGGCACTGGAATATTTAGAAAAGTATCATCCGCAACATGTTCACGCGTGTGAACCTATTGAGCACAGAAAAATAAATTTGCTTGCTACTTTGGATAATGACAAATTCCAAAAAGAAATAGTAGAATTAGATAATAGGGTGTTCAATGAAAAAATAAGCTATCGTGAACTTGAAGAAGAGATAAAATCATTGAAAATAAAGTCAATTGATATCGATTTAAAGAAAGTCCAATCATTTGATAAAAATATCTATTATTTTTCTGATACTTATGAGGAATATGATGATACAGGTATTCTCTGTGTGGAAAAATACAATGAGAAGATAAGAATCCACTATGATTCTTTTTCAACATTAACAACCCAATCATTGCTTTTTCATATAGATGGAAGAGAGTTCTCATTACGAGAATATGCAGGAGTGCAAGATTTCCCTGATGATTTTAAGTTCGTTGGAAATTGCTCTGAAATTAAAAAACAACTAGGTAATGCCGTTGATGTTAAAATGGCTGAACATGTAATAAAAGAAAATATAAGAGGAAATACTTATATTGAGCTTTTCAGTGGTTGCGGTGGTTTTTCTCAAGGAGCTCATAATATTGGAAAAAAATGTTTGTGGGCTATTGATATGGATAAATATGCAGGCTATTCATTCAAATTAAACTTTCCTAAAACTGAGGTTTGTATTAGCGATATTAAAAAGATTAACGAAAAAGAGATTTATGAAAAGATTGGAAAAGTTGATTTTATTATAAGCTCGCCACCTTGTCAAGGTTTCAGTCTTGCTGGGAATAAATTCAACTTTGAATGCGACGAAAGAAATAATTTGTATCTGGAAATGATAAGATTCTTGAAAGTTTTCAAGCCTTCTCAGTTTATTATGGAAAATGTTCCGCCAATTCTGGAGTATAAAGATAGGATTATCAAAGATTTCAGGAATGCTGGTTATGATGTAAAAGTCGAAAAAATAAATGGATTAGATATTGGTTCCAAACAGAACAGGACAAGGGTCTTTTTCATTGGCAACAGGAGTGATAAAAGATGATAGGGGAAAAGAGCCAGTTAGAGTATTTGTCTAAAAGGGGCAATAGCTATGACAAGAAGTATGGAATGTTTTTCAATTTATTAGAAGGATTAAATGTTGAAAAAGTATTGGAATTATTTGGCGGAGTTGGTATCCAGACTTATTATCTTGAGAATCATAAAAATATAACCAGTCATACAATAATTGAAAGAAATGAGGAATGCTTTAAAATTCTGAGTTTTATGTTTCCAAATAAGAAAATTATCCTAAGTGATAATCGAGTTGTAGAATATCGGGAAGATTATGATTTAGTTGTACTTGATTCTGGAATGAATAAGTCTAATTTTAATGAAACAATAGAATTAATGAAAAGAATAAATTCCAAGTATTTTATTATAACCGAAACAGGCGCATTCAGAGTCAAGTTCAAAAAAGATTTATCTCATGAAGTCCATTATCAAGAAGTTATACAAAAACTAAACTCTTTTGGTTATAAGGTTGAAAAAGTCTTGTATGAGTATAATTATGGTTTGATTCTAATAAATAATGATTTTGTAGGAATTCCATCAATTAATAGAAATATATTTTCAAATATAGAATGGAGGGATTATATTAAAAAAATTAAAAAATGATATTTGAACAAAAATTCTGGCTTCCTGCATTAACATCTCAGTTTCCTGTATGCCCAATTCCTTTTCATTTGGATACATATAGGGGTTGTTTATACAATTGCAGG
>JAUYDD010000023.1 GCA_030704765.1 Nanobdellota archaeon
ATCAAAAAAACAATGGGCCACCCACACCTAAAGGTGTGGGTTTGTCACAGGCCCTTGTTTTTAGGATGCTCGAGAATCGAAAACTGTAACATTTGCTACGACCTCACGATAAATCATGAGGTTTTCGATTCTCGACATAAGTTTAAAAAAACAGAATCGAGGTTCGATTCTGGATTATAAAAACGCCTTCGCTGGGAATCGAACCCAGGAACCCCGAAGGGTCGAGATTAGCAATCTCGTGCAATACCATTATGCGACGAAGGCATGATATAATGTGTTTTTTGATGATTTAAGTTTTTTGATTAATAAAAACAAGCAAACCTTTAGTATCACTATCAATTTCTGAAGGCAGACTTTGTGTTTCTATTTCTTCAATTCTTAACCCTAAATCTTGATAAGCTCTTTTGTAGACTGCATCTTCAGCTTCTCCTTCTTCTAAAAATCCTTTATTAGAATCAAAAGGAACATCTACATAAGTCCAATCAGTTTTATCAGGTCTTCTTAAATAAGCCATCCAATTACCTCCGCCACAAAAAGGTTGGCTGACTAAATGAGCTATAAAAAAATATCTTCCTATAGCACCATTGGTTACAGCCCATGCTTTAGTTATATTGTCATAAGTGAATTCATTTGGGTCATAATCTTTATGTAATTTTACCATCTGCATCCTATTAGTTTATTGTTTTTATTTCTTGTTATTTTAGCTAACTTAGCACAGTGGTTTTGCGGAAATTCTAAGATAGGGGACACAATGTCTCCGCTCTTAGCAATCTGTTGCAATACCACTATGCGACGTCAGCATGATTATGATGTGTTATTTTGATGTTTTAAGTTTTTCCTTTTGTGTCTTTTACTTCATCCAAAATAATCTTTTCTTTGAATGCTCCTCTCTCCTCTTCTTTTTTCTCTCTTATTGTTTCTAAGTCTTCTTCTCTAAATTTAAAATCTTTAATAGCATAAACAACCTCTAATATATCTGCTAATTCCTCAATAGTGCTTTCTTCTAAAAACTCATTAACTTCTTCTTTGAGTTTTTCTTTTAATTTTTTCCAATATTCTTCAGTGGAAGCTAAGTGTGTTATTGGAACTTTTCCTTTACTTTTTATTCTTTCTGGGATTTTATCTCTTATAAGTTTATTATATTTCATTTTTTGATTATTATTAATTTATACTAAGTGTTAAACTTTTGTAGCCCATATTAGCAATCTGCTGCTATACCACTTAGCGATGAGGGCTTATAATTATTCAAGAATTAAATAGGTTATAAAGTTAATTATTTCAAAATATTATGGATAAATTCCTTATAAAAATATCAAAAAAATAATATTATATAACTCTTTTATATATCAAAAAAACAATGGGCCACCACACCCTAAAGGTTTTTTGCCACGGCAAAAAATCGCCTGCTGGCGAGTGTGGTTTGATTGGCCCTTGTTTTTAGGATGCTCAGAAATTAAAACAAACTAACATCCACATCTTAAAAGAT
>JAUYDD010000024.1 GCA_030704765.1 Nanobdellota archaeon
AAATCTGGGTTTAATACCCCGAGGCTCTGCCTCGGCAGATTTGAAACCTTCAAAATCTTCAGATTTTGAATGGCCCAGAAAAACTTCTGAAAGTTTTTCTTGGAGACTGAAACTGCCGGTCGCGAAGCGAAAATTTATTCAATCTGGAATTGTCTGCAAAACTAGAAAAATAGGGAAGTCTGATTATTTTAAACTCAATTTGGACAATCAATTTGTCAAAAATTTACTTAAGCTTGATTGGAGTTTGACTAAAAGAAATGTTCTTCCAGAAATAAAAGAAGAAGTTTCTGCTTAATATGTTCGAAATTGATAACTCCATAATTTATTATGGGGCGTAGCAAAGATACAGTTATCAATTTTGGATCATCCAAAAAACCTAAATAAACCACACCTTTTAAGGTGTGGTAAAACACAGGGTTTTTTTGATATTCATTAAAGCATCCAAATAAAAAGAGCACTTTTTTGATATACTATTTTCCTTAGTTTTAGCCCTATTTTGAAATATTCAGTTAGGATAAATCGTCAAAACTCTTTTGTTATCTTATTCTTCAGTTCATTTGCTAGTTCTTTATCCTTGTTTATTATGACTTTTATTGAGGATTTTTTCTCTAATACTTCCTGCAATAATCCCATCTTGTTGTTTTTCTCTAGATGGGCCTTCATCTTGTTTTTCAATTCTTCTGGAATAAATATCTGGATGAAATAATCCTCAAATACCAAGGTATCATTGGAATAAGATTTTTTTATTGTCTTATATTTTATTCCTAAAGATCTATAGAATTCTTTTGATTCTTTTTCTATATTAGAAGTTCCAAAGCAAGAAAAATAGAATTTATGGCCTTTTTCTAATAATCTCTTATAATAATTATATTCTGCCCTGAAATAATATAAAGGCCTCCATTCATAATTGAACTGGAAACAAACAGTCGATCCTTTTTTTTTGAAAAGCTCATTTTTCATAAAATAATAAAGATATTTTTCAGCATCAAAAATTGTCTCAAAATTCAATATAATCAAATCTTCACTTCTTTTTGAATCATTAATTCCAGACAGGTTCCTCAACCGTTCTTTTGCAAAATAATTTGTTTCTACGATGTCTGTGAAAGACTGGAGCCTTTTTATCCAATCTATGTTTATCTCGTATCTTTTATAATGTTCTTTTAATATATTGACTTTTAGAAGCTCTTTTACTGCTTTGAAGACTGATTGATAAGTAGAAGAGTATCCATAATGCTTCTTTATCTTATAATATATCTCCCTTAAAGTTAAAGGCCATTCTAAAGTAAGAATGCTAATTACAGCATCTTTTGTATTTTCTGGCCTTGAACTTATTTCAGGAATTAAAAGATTGAATGTCATATACTCTTTTTTATAAGTTTATAGTTTATTAATACAAGTTTATTTTATAAACTTTTTGGTTTATTTTTTTTAAAACTTAAGGTTAATTAAATCCTTTTTTGAGATTAATTAATAAAAAGGTGGAAAAATGATAGGCAAGCTATGGAATAATTTTGGATTGTATGGTTTTGATATGAAAAAGTTTCCAAGGACCTATGGATTTTTGGAATCCCAGTCTGTAATCTCTGTTGAACAAATACCTTCTAGATGGAGAAATTCTAACTTAATATTAAAGACTTCCTGCAGTTTTCAAGCTTATGTAGTTAAAAAAATCAATGATCCTAATTCAGATGGAGAGATAGACCGGGCTGTCTTAATGAAAAAGAGCTATCCAGAAATAACTCCTGCTATATATCTGATAGAGGGTGGTTGCTGCTATACTATGAAATTTGTTCCTGGAATATCTTTTTTCAATTTAAGAAAAGAAGAAAGAGTGGAAAAAATAGGATTAGCTGGAAAAAAACTTAAAGAAGCTTATACTCTAGGTGAAAAAGCAGCTAGTGTAGATATTTCTGATAAAGTAAGACAGGGATTTTTAAGATACAGAGAATCAAGAAAAGAATATTTTGAAGAACAGGAATTAAGATTAGGTGAAGAAGATTTTGAGATATTCAAGAATGTTCCTGATATTCCTAGCCATAATGACCTTAATGCTGAAAATGTCCTTTATAATGGAAGCATATCTATAATTGACCCTAGTAATGAAGGTTATAATGATATTGCAAGGGATATTGGAAGATATTGCGCATCATGTTTTTTTAATAATTATGATTGTTTTGGAAATCAAAAAAGACAATCTCTTGAGATTGCAGAAGCATTTTTAAAAAATTTTGATAAAATAACATTAGAAAGAGCCAGTTATTACATTGGTGAATCTTTCTTGTCTTTCTTAAGATTCAAGACAGTGACTTGTGATAAATCTGTATTAAAAAGACTTGCTACTGCTATGTTAAGAAAGCATAGTGATATAATGGAAACTTTGGAGGAACGCTTATGAATAATTTATATCAGTTAAAGTATGATCAAAAAAAATGGTCTGAAGATATACCATCTCCTGTAAATACCTTACAATTTTTCATTACAAATAAATGCAACTTAAGATGCAAAGGATGTTTTTATATTCATAAACTCGGTAACCAAGAAATAAGTTTAGGAAAATATGAAGAATATATCCAAGAATATAAAGACAAAGTAAAAAAAATAATCATTCTAGGAGGAGAACCTACATTTCATAAAAGTCTAAAAAATATGATAAAAATAAACCGAGATTTTGGACTTAAAACAACGATTTATACAAATGGTTATAATCTTGATGTTTTCAAAGGTATTCTATTTAAAGATCTGGATATAAGAATAGGTGTGTATGGATCATATTCTTCAGAAAAACCTTTGATCACTATCAAAAATACCAATATACCTGTTACCATAGTATATATGCTAAGAAGAAACAATATCCATGAACTAATGCAAACTGCTGAATTAGCTGAAAAAAAATTCAATTGTTCTGGATTTTATATCTCAAGTATCAGGGATATAGCATTATCAGGAGATTATTGGAAAGATACTGAAGATACTATTGATATGCATGATTATTATTTAATAGTGCAAAATTTTATTGATTATTATAATGGCAATATAAAAAAGATACATATAGCAACTAGAGGAGTCATTTTTACAGATATAAATAAACCAAGCATATCAAAGTGCAGATTTGGAAACATCTTTCCTGATAATGAAAAAATAATCTGTCCACTAGACATATCGAAATATATTCTTAATAAAAATCTTGAATTTGGAACAAGAGAATGCAATAAGAATGGTTGCGTATTAAATAAAATCGTACTTAAAAAATTATGAAACAGATAATATTTGATCTTGATGATACTTTATATAAGGATAAAAGATTGAGAGAAAAAAGAGAAAAAGCAATAATTAAATTCCTTGGAGAAAAATTTAATGAGTATAAAATATTGAAAAAAGAATTCCATACAATCGAATGTTTTGAAAAACTTGGATATTCTAGAAAAGATTTCTTTAATATAATAGATAAAGTAGAGATAAATCTTAAGAACGACCTAAAACTCCAAAAAATACTTTTAAAATTGCATAAAAGATATAGATTGATAGTATTATCAAATGTATCAAACTATGTTGTTGAAAAAACCTTGGATAAATTAGGGATATTATTTTTAATAGATGAATATTATGGTGGAGATGATTTTTCTTATTCTAAACCCCATAAAGATTGTTTTTTCATGATAAGTAAAGGAGATATTGCTATTGGAAACAATTTTAAAAAAGATATTGAGATACCTAAAATGCTTGGTGCTTTGACGATATTGATATCTAAATCCAATGAAATATTTTCTGCAGACCATATTATAAAAAGTATTTATGACATAAACAAGATAATAGGATAAAATGGATAAAAAAGTTTATTTGATAGGAAAAATAGGTGATGGAATGTTTGCTGATGAGGCCTCATTTTATTCAAATGACTATCAAGGAAGAGTTTTAAGTGGTTTTTTTGATAATTCCATGATAAAGGAAGGAAATCTAGAAGTTGAGGTCTTAAGTGATAATTCTGATCTAGCTTTGATTAGACCTGTAAATGGCAGAGAATTCTTTGATCATAGGGCTGCTACTGTAAATAAATCTCAACTCAAGTGCTTCTAAAAAACATTTGTTTTTGACAGTAGTCAAGAACATTTATATAGAACTGTAAATTAATTACAGTACATTTAAAGAATTAGGAGTTATAAAATGACTGTGATACATATAAATGAAAAGAACTTTAAAAATGAAGCCCTAGAAGCAAAAACCCTGGTTATTATTGATTTTTGGGCACCTTGGTGCGGGCCTTGCCAGATGATGGCACCTGTTTTTGAATCTTTATCAAATAAATACAGAGGTAATTTAAAATTTGTAAAAGCAAATACTGATGAAAATTCTGAATTAGCAATAAGATTTGGAATCCAGGGAATTCCTTGCCTAGTTATACTAGATAAGGGAAAAGAAATAAACAGAATAGTTGGTTATATGCCTGAAACAATCCTAAAACAGAAAATAGATAAAATAATTAATTAATAAAATGAAATATGATCTTATTATTGTTGGAGGAGGCCCTGCTGGACTTACAGCTGGAATATATGCAGCCAGATATAGATTAAATACCCTGATAATATCCAAGAACATAGGCGGTCTTGCTTCAACAGCACCTAAGATATGCAATTATCCGTCACAGATGAATATCAAAGGTTTTGAACTAATGCAGAATATTACAAAACAAGTTCAAGAATTAGGTGTTGAGATAATATATGATGAAATAAAAAAAATAGAAAAGAAAAATGATGGGTTCATCGTACATTTAGAAAAGAAAAAATATAACACTAAAAAAATAATATATGCTGCTGGAACAGATAGACTGAGGATGAATATTCCTGGTGAAGGAAAATTTTTAGGCAGGGGTATCAGTTACTGCGCGACCTGTGATGCTGCTTTTTTCAAAAAAAAGACAGTTGCAGTAATAGGCGGTGCTGATGCTGCATTATCTTCAGCATTATTATTATCTGAATTTGCATCAAAAGTCTATATAATCTACAGACAAGACTATTTTTTCAGAGCTGAACCAGCATGGATAGAGCTTGTACAAAAACAAAAGAAAATAACCCTGATTTTCAATGAAGAAGTCCTTGAGATAAATGGAAAAGATAAAGTCGAAAGCATTAAATTAAAATCAGGAAAAGAACTTAATGTCAATGGAATATTTGTTGAAATAGGAAGTGTGCCTCAAACCAAAATTTTAGAAGGATTAGGCATTAAGACAACTGAAAAAGGATATATAATAGTTGATAGATGCCAAAAGACAAATGTTAAAGGTCTTTTTGCTGCAGGCGATGTAACTAACAATAGACTAAAACAAATAATAACAGCTGCTGGAGAAGGAGCATGCGCTGCTTTCTCAGCTTATGAAGAACTCAAGAAAAATAAATAACCAGAAAATAATATGATAGATTTTGCATGCAAAAAATTTGAATTATATGAAATTATCAAATGCGGTTTTGGACTCACAAAATCTGATTTTCATGTAATGGAATTTTTAATGAAACATAGGGAAAGATATAATAGCCAAGGTATAGCAAAAGCATTGAAACTAGACCTATCAACAGCACAAAGGGCCTTGAAGAAACTTAATGAAAAAAATATAGTTGTAAGATCTCAATTGAATCTAGCTAATGGCGGTTATGTGTATAATTATAAAATCAATGATAAAACTATGATAAAAAAGATGATGATAGATATAATACATAGATGGATAAAGAAATTTGAAGAAGAACTGGATAAATGGTGAAATGAAATTAATTCTTATCAATTACCCTATTAGATTATTATTCTTATCTAATAGAGAGTAGTCTTTAAATAATGGTCTTTGATTACAATAATATGGAACTAAAAAAATTATTGAAAAAAGCACTTGAATCAGCAAAACCAGAAGCTGAGATAATGAAAAAGATAAACAAAGTTTCATCAGAATTGATAATAGAACTTAAAAATAAGATAAGGCAAAAGAAGATTTTAGCACAAGTGTTTGTTGGAGGAAGCTTGGCTAAGAACACTCTAGTAAAAACAGATGACAATATATATGATGTTGACATTTTCGTAAGATTCAATGAAAAATATCATCAAAAAAACGATGCACCATCTCACTCTAAAGTATGCGATTTAAATGGTGCTCGTTTTTTAGCTGCTCGAGAATCACCACACTCTAAAGAGTGTGATTTTCAAGATTCTCGACATGAAACAATGTCTGAGATATTATGCGATATTGTAAGCAATCATGCTTTTAAGATACATGGTTCAAGGGATTATTACCAATTAAAAAAAGACAATATAATTCTTGAGATAATACCTGTATTGAAAATAAATAAACCAGAAAAAGCAAAAAATGTAACTGACCTGTCTTATTTTCATGTAAATTATGTATTAGAAAAAATAAAGAAAAGACCTAGACTTGCTGATGAAATAATATTAGCAAAAGCATTCATACATTCCCAGAATGCTTATGGAGCTGAGAGCTATATCCATGGTTTTTCAGGATATTCTGTTGAGTTATTAATACTTCATTATGAAAGTTTTTTAAAGTTCATCAAAGCTATTGCTGAATCAAAAGAGGACAAGATAATCATTGATGATAAGAAATTCTTTAAGAATAAAAATGAAGTCAAAAGAGAACTGAATGAAGCAAAACTTTTTTCACCTATAATACTGATTGACCCTACTAATAAAGAAAGAAATGCATTATCAGGATTATCAAAAGAGATATTTGATAAATTCAAACTATCTTGCCAGGAATTCCTGAAAAAACCCAAGTCAAGTTTTTTTAAAAAAAAGAATGTTTCTGATAAATTCAAAAATTATAGCAATCTAAGGGTAGTCTCTATTAAAACAAATAAACAAATAGGAGACATATCAGGAAGCAAATCCAAGAAATTCTATGATTTTTTCATCTTAAACCTGAAAAAAGATTTTATTATAAAAAAATCTGGATTTAATTACGATGAAAATGAGAATCTAGCTAAGTTCTATTTAGTCTTGGATAAAAAAGAGGATGATTTGATAAAAGGCCCTCCTATTGAAAGAATAGATAATCTTACTGCATTTAGAAAAGCTCATCCTGATTCCTATATAAAAGATGGAATAGCTTATGCTAAATTAAGCCATGACTTTTCTTTTGAAGAATATATAAAAAACTTCATAAAAAAGCAAGATAAAATACTTGATGAGATGAGTATTGAAGATATAAAGCTTGAAAAGTGAAGATAATTAATCATCTGATTTTACAGCTTCATTGAACATGAATGCTAATGCTGTTGTGAAAAATGGTGCGTTCAACCATACAGCTAATTCTTCATCAGGAGAGCCTGCTTTTGATATTATGAACACGACCTGCTCATTATCTGATATAAAGAATTTAGCATCTATATTGATATTCTTTGCTTTTATCTTAAACTTGTTATTGATATTCTTTATGTCTTTTTCATTTCCAGACAAAGCTATTTTCATTGTTATGTCTGCTCTTTTTAATCTATCGAACAATGATGAGAAGAATCTTGATTTTGATAAGACTTCCTGAACTGATGTGCAGATTATGACTTCTTTTTTTGAATTCTCCAATACTTCTTTAATATGATTATATATTGTAAGTTTTCCTTTTATTGCTCCTGATATATCTTCATGCCTTACAGGAATTATACCCACATTATAAAGCTCTTCTAATTCTGTGTATTCTTTTGTGTCTTTAAGTTTCAAAAGAGTATTTATTCTTTCTTCAGCATCTTTTTGAGCATTGGATTTTAATTTTTCTATTATAATTTTTGGTTTAACTGCAATATATTTCACAGGCTTACCAAGTTTCATCAAAGCGAACCCTTGTTTTTCCAGGCTTTCTAATACATCATAGGTCCTTGATCTTGGGACTCTTGATAACTCTGCTATCTCGCCTGCTGAAGCAACTCCTTTAGCTAATAGTGCTAACCATACTTTGGTCTCGTAAATATTAAGATTGAAATATTCTTTTATCTGAGCCACTAATTCAGGTTTTATTATCATTTTATAGTAACTAATTTTTACTAGTTATAAAGTATAAAAAAATAGGCTTTATAAATCTTTTGTTTGTTGTCACTACATAATTAGAACAAAACAACAATATTTAAAAGGAGGGTTTTTACTTATAGGGGCATGAGACTAGAAAAGATGTTCATTTTTGTATTGATATTTTTAATTGGATTTTTATTTGCTAATATGATAAATTTCTATTTAGTATACGGGCTTGAGAACCCTTTTTCAAACAATATATTTTTTAATAACAATTCTAAAGAGGCCCCTTATGATTTTATAAAAGAAGATAAGATAGAGGTTTTTCAAGATAAGGTCATAATACATATTGATGGTGCGAGCTTATCTAGATATGCTCCTACTGGAAGCATGATTCCTGTTCTTGATGAAGGGTCAAATGGAATAAGAATCAAACCAAGATCAGAAGAAGATGTACATATAGGAGATATTATAACTTTTGAAAAAGAAAATGAACTAATTGTGCATAGAGTTATTGAAAAAGGTATTGATGAAAAAGGAATATATTATATAACAAAAGGGGATAATAATGATATAGTTGATGGAAAAACAAGATTTAAAGATATTAAATATATTACTATTGGAATATTGTGGTGATATAAAATGGCTTCTAGAAAAGATTTTAAAAATCAAGCAAGGGCTGAGGATATATATAAAAATCTTCCTGATTACCTTAGAGTTATAGATATAAATGTGTATAGAGTTTCATTAAAACCTCCTGTTAGAGAAAGAATAGAATTTATATTAATAGAAAAATATCCAAAGATAACTGATGAAGAAACTGATTTAATATATGCAAGAGCAGCACTTGATTATCATGTATTAAGGAGGATGCAAAATTATGGAAGAACAAGAGATGAGATAATTTCTAGGATAGGAGAAATAGTTGAACAGGATAAATTCTTACTTGATTGGTATTTTGAATATCTTGAAACTAGGGCCAAAGCTTATAATCCTAAAAAAAGCAGGACAATTGGAGAGATAATTGGTACGAAATTACTAAAAAAAGAAGTTAGTTTAGAAGAACTTATCAAAATATATGACCAAAGATTATTAAGGTTGATGATATTGAAAAAAAGGTGAAATTTTTTCAACCATTCGGTTCTTACGAACCTCCATATATTGAAAAAAAGGTGAAAAAAGTTAAATCAGGTTAAATGACATAAGTATCCAAGATAATATCATTGCCAAATAAATTCCTATTGTTATATAAGGCATTGCTGGATAGAATTTCCCTTTTTTTGCAAATATGAATAGATATAATAATGCAAATGTAGAAAATAATGCTATAATCAAAGGAGGTATTATAGAACCATAGGTTTTATAGAAGACTCCTGCTGCAATTATTGGAAACACTACATCTCCTCCGCCTAATATTGCTAGATGAACCTTAATCCTTGCTTTTTTAAATTCTTTTTCCAAGACCTTGTCACCTTTTTTCTTGAACTTATCCCTTATCTCCTTTATTTTTATCCTTTGTTTCCTATCTGTGTATGGAATGAAAAACCCTGTAAAAAACTTAAGATTATTTATCTGATAACGAGCCATCTTCTGCATGAACTCAGAATACCATACAGCCCAGATATCATAAAGAGATATCAATAATAAGAACAATATTATTCCTAATACATTCAACATTGAAACAAGAACAGCTGCAATACCTGGATATATCAAGAGTTCAGTTATATTATGTATATACATGTCTCTTTTGAATATCTTCATATATGCTAATGGAAAAGCAAATATCAATGCAATGAACTGAGCATAATTCAATTTAAAAATAAAAAATATTGCTGTAACTGAAAGGCCTATTGCAAGAACTGTCACTAAAAAAAACCATAATCTGATAAAAGTATCAGCCCTGAACCTTATCAATAGCAAGAACAAGAAAATAGCTATTATGAAAGAAATGATTATAGAAATAAAAGAGGTCTCTTGTTTAAGCTCTTTTGGAGGTTCCATTCCATAAGGAAGCTCTTTTCCTGGATTTTCATATACACTTATTACAAAAAGTCCAACTAACTGGGTTATAATGAACATTGACATTAATATTACTGTTACTTTTGTATTGTGTTTCATAATCTACGAAACCTAAGGTTTCTTAGATGTATCTTCCTAAAATAGCTTACCTTGTTCAAGGTAAGTTGAATCCAGGAATATATCCAAGACAAATATAGGTCACCTTTTTATTATATACAGAGGAAATAAGGGTTTTTAAAAGTGTTTATAAACTTTTTAAAAAATATATTTTTTGCTATAGTCATGTTTATATATCAATAAAATTATTTAATAAAATGATAATCGATGGATTTGAATTTGTAGCTGAAGGAAATGAGAAATTATGGATGAGAACTCCTTATCCAGTTACACATAATGTTTGGGATTATTTTGCTTTAGATATATTTCCAGAGTTTGATGTTGATAGAGCAAATAAACTCTCAGGAAGAGATCCTCCTGCAAAATCAGGAGACAGGTATTTGAATAGAATACTTTATCAAGATAAAGATGTTGCAGAAATTGCAGATGGACAAGAGGGAGAGTATTTTAGGCATGCGTGGTTACCTGATGATAAAAGAAGAGGACTAGATATTCATGATTGGGGATTAATTTTAGTTCCTTCTGAATTTGAGCTTTATCTTGATAAAATTGAAGCTGGATTTCATAAAAATCCTGAAGAAAAAAGAAAAACATTATATAGGCGAGCAAGTCAGGAAAGAACAACTTTAGAAAAATTATTTGCAAATTTTCATAAAGTTTTGACATCTAATTTAATTCCAGGCGGATTATATGCCTGTAATGACACTACAATAAATGATATTAGAAAATTTAGAGAAGAATTAGTTAAATGCTTTGATTCTAGATTAGCTTTGTATATTAGAGGAGATTTTGGAAAAGTTCCTTATTTTAATAAATCTATTTCTTCTTATCGAGCTTTAGAACGTCAAACTAGTTTAGATTTTATGAGAAATTTAGATGATGTTTTATTGCAAGAAATGAGATTTGAAAACATAAACAGCCCTGCAAGAATATCTTCTAAAATGTATTCTATGTACAGACATTTATTAGAATCAGAACCAAAAATAAGGACTGAAGCTAAGGAAACTCCAGAGCGTGAAGTATATGCTGATTTTTTTCTTACATCACTTGAAGAGCTTACACCCATTGAAGAGTTATCTCAAATAGAGTTTGATACTAGGGAAACTCCAGAGCGAAAAGCAGATGATGATTTTTTTCTTACACTTGAAGTTGAAGAGCTTACACCCCTTGAAGAACATCAAGAATAAATTATCTCAATCTAATAGTCTCTAAGTTTCTCGGCACATTTGTTTCAATATCTAGAAAATTAAAAAAATTTTCTAGCCCATCAAAAATCATAGAATCTGTTCCAGATTATCAAACCAGATTTTTGAGGTGAATATCATATTGAAATTATCTCAATCTAATAGTCTCTAGATTTCTAGGAACATTTGTTTCAATATGATGAAGCTTATAGATTGAAGATGCTAAATCTAGGCATTTGGATTGTTCACCGTGGTTGATTATTATCCTCAATGGCTTAGGCTGGCACCTATTTATGAAATCTAAAAGTTCTTTTCTTCCTGCATGAGCTGTCATTCCTGGAATAGTTATGACATCAAGATTCACATCTATATCTTCATCTCTTCCTTCTGCATTCATCCTAATTTGTTTTATTCCATCCTGTATCTGCCTTCCTAAGGAACCAGCACCTTGATAACAGATAAAACATATCTTATTGTTCTTGCTTTGTGCAAAATGCCTGAAATATTCTACAGATGCCCCACCTTGAAGCATTCCTGATGTAGCTAATACAACACACGGGCCTCCTTCTATGACTTGTTTTCTTTCTTGAGAAGAACCTACTCTTTGGAATATATCTGAAACAAAAGGGTTGTTATCCTGGAAAACTTCTCTTTTAACATTGGAATTCAAAAAATCAGGATATACAGTATGCACTCCATTAATATCCCAAATCATACCATCAATATAAATTGGTAATTTAGGAAGTTTATCAGTCCTCATTGCTTCTTCTAAAATAAGCATTGTTTCCTGAGCTCTTCCAAGACCTAATTCTGGAATAAGAATTTTTCCATTTTTTTCAATAGTCTCTTTTATTGTTGCAATCAATTGTTCTTCTGCTTCTTTTCTTGAAGGCAATATATCATTTTTGCTTCCATAAGTAGATTCTATTATCATTGTCTCTAATCTTGGAAAATTAGAAATAGCCCTATCTAATAATCTTGTCCTATCAAACTTGAAATCAGCAGAATATACAAGGTTGTGTGCACCATTACCAATGTTCATATGCACTATTGCTGAACCTAATGCATGACCTGCATTATACAGAGTAATTCTCATGTCAGGAGCTATATCCGTCACTTCATTATAATCAAGACAAATTGTATGTTTCACCATTTCTTTGATGTCAGTAGAAGAGAATAAAGGTGTTGATGCTTGTTTATATGCAACTCCAATAAAATCTAATGCAAGAAGTGCAGCTAAATCCCTTGTAGGTGCTGTCATATATACTGGACCAGAATATCCCATCTTGAATAAATAAGGTATTAATCCCGAATGGTCTATGTGAGCATGAGAAAGTATAATTGCATCTATCTCATTTATCTTGAATTCAGATACATCAAGATATGGAAATTTCTCTTTTCCTTTTCCAGCAACATTGATACCGCAATCTATAAGGACTTTTGTCTGAGGTGTTGATAGAAGTATAGCACTCCTTCCTACTTGTCTTCCTCCGCCTAAAATTGTCACTCTTATCCATTCTTCTACTTTTTCAGGATTCCATTCTTTGTAAATCTTCTTTCCAACTGCATTCAAGAATTTTTTTCTAGCATTATTGTTCTGGTATAATACAGCTCTTATGTTCTCTGTTATCTTTGATTTTATTGCAGGACTTCTTTGGACCTGAGGTATCCAATAACTCTTTTCTTTTATTTCTTTTAATATTGAACCTTCTTTTCCAATGATGAGTCCAGGTTTTTTTCCTTCAATAACAACTATGCTCCTTTGCGGATCAAAAAGAATATCTGTCACTTCAGCTTCTTCTGGAATTGTCTCTTTTATTATCTTTTTTGTCTCTTCCTGAGATTTCAATAAATCAGGATCGCATCTTAATTCAATCCTTTTCTTGAATTTATTAACTAGTTCTTTTACTTTTCCTTGATTATCTTTAAAAAACTCTATATTATCTGTGTATAAGACTATATTTGCTGCTTCAAAATTAGCACTTGTTATAGATATGTTTAAATCTTTTTGTATGTCTTTTAGAATATCTGACATTTTTATTTTTCCACAAATTAAATATTATTAGTTAAAGCTTGTTGTTCTTGGTTTTCCTTTGCTTTCTTTGTATTCCGATATTATTTCTTGGGCAACTTCATGCTTTATTTCTTTTTTTGAAATTGTGAATACATCTATACCATTACCACTTCCAGTGTCCCTTTGTGTTGAAGATTTTATTGATTTTAATGCTAAGTCCACTCCTTCTTTTATTGTTAAATCACTATTATATTCTGACTCCAATAATCCAAGAACATAAGGCATGCCAGAACCAAAATTAGCATCAAAATCCTCTACTTTCATTGCTGTTCCTGCTGGTTCTATTGTATAAAGTCCAGTTGTTCCATCTTCATTTATACCCCCTATTAAAGTACCAACTATAGAAGGTATCATTGCTGGTTGCCTAATATTTCTATAAGTTATCATACCAATAAGATTTGCAGCTTCTTTTAGAGTAGGCCTTTTCTTTGACTTTAATTCCTTTAATTTCAGTTCAGCTGCTATTACTTTTTTCTGCATCTCAATATCAGAAGCATTACCTGTTCCTGAAATAACCAGATAATCATTTATCTTCGCAGTCTTTTGTGTGTTTTTTGAAAGAATTATCCCTCCTCCTGTTGCTCTTCTATCAGAAGCCATGACTATTCCGTCTTTACATACAATACCAATTATAGTTGTTCCTGATTTAAGAATATTGTTTTTTAAGTCACTATCCATCTTATTAAAATTCTATTAAAAATCTTTTATATTACCTTAGAATTTATATTTTATCATAGAAATAAGGGTTTATAAATTTTTTGATTTTGGAAAATTTAGGGGTTCTTGGATGATTAGGTCGGAAACTGAAAACTGTAACATTTGCTACGACCACATGATAAATCATGAGGTTTTCAATTCTCGACATAAAAAAAGATGTTTCTTTCAGGCCTCCTCAATTATATTCCTTAAAAGCAAAAATCGGAGATATTATTGAGATAATCTGATTAACCTTTAATATATACTAAAATTTACTTTTTTAAGACTTATTGATTATTATATAGTAATTATATAATAGTAACATTAGAAAGGTTTATATATAACTGATTCTTATTATAATAATATAAAATTGAGGATAAAATAAAATGCCGCTTGATGAAATAACTGCTGAAATGAATGATGAAGATTTTTATAAGATTGTTGAAAGATGTGTCACTGATGAGCCTGGAGAAGTTAAATTAGGCAGTGAAGAAGTAACACAATATGAACAAGTGCATCTTCAATTTAATTATGTTGGTGGTAATATAAGGAATTATCAAAAAAAAGCTAGAGCCGGCTTAGCAAGAAAAGCATTAAAAGAAGGTTGTTTATATGCAGTTGATGGAGACAATTGCCAAAATATTGTCAGTGAAAGAAGAGAAATATTTGTTGCAACAGGGCTTAGGCCAAAAATAGCAAGAAGCCTTGATAGTAAATTAAGTGATGAAGAATTTTTAAGATTAAGAATGTCTCATATAGACAAAGATGAATATTTAAGAAGAATGGGTTTAAATCCACAAGATTATCATACTATTGATATTCCTGTAGCATATCAAGCACAAAATCCAGAGGAAGATTATGTAGAAGAAACTGAAAAATTATTAGCAAATGAAGCAAGAAAAAAAGACGGTAAATTTGTAACAAATATGGATTATACATCGCATGATCCAGTTGCAAGAACAGTTTCAATAACAGGAACAGTTTTAATACCAAAGACTAAGTAAATTATCTTGATTATTTTTTTATCTCAAATAAGTGAATGAAAGAATTACTTCTATTATTGAGATTATCAAAAAAACAATGGGCCACCACACCCTAAAGGTTTTTTGCCACGGCAAAAAATCGCCTGCTGGCGAGTGTGGTTTGATTGGCCCTTGTTTTTAGGATGCTCAGAAATTAAAACAAACTGACATCCACATCTTAAAAGAT
>JAUYDD010000043.1 GCA_030704765.1 Nanobdellota archaeon
TGTTAAACATAATAAGTTTAGCTTTTCTTCTTTTAGCTTGCCTTAAAAAAGCTTTTTCATCTTTTGAAAAGTTTTTTTCAGTATAAATATAGCCTATATTCACCATCTTTTTTATATATAATAAGATTTTGATGTTTAAAAATAGTTACATTTAATAAAAACTAGTTTTATAAATTATAAAATCTTATGATTATTATGTCAAGAATCGAAAACCTCATGATTTATCGTGAGGTCGTAGCAAATGTTACAGTTTTCGATTCTCGAGCATCCTAAAAACAAGTGCCTGTAATAAACCACACACTTTAGTGTGTGGTGGCACATTGTTTTTTTGATTTCAGGAAATTTTTTTGATATAAATATCTATTTCTTGTTCTTAATTTCAACTACTTTTTTAATCATCTTTTCTAATCTTGGAAAATTATAGTTCATATCGAATTTATCCCTTGATTTGAGTATATTATTTTCGAATTTTATATAATCTAATTTTTTCAAACGTTTTTTTATTGTTTTTAGGTTTTTAGAAGTGAATCTGATTCCTATGCCATATTTATCCAATAGTTTTCCCAGATACACTGATTTTTCATTATATAAAATAGGCAATCCTGCTTCAAGATAAGTAGAAATTTTATTTCCAGACCCATATACTTGTTCAACATTATTTAGGTTTGTCTCATAAGATAACCATATAGAAAAATCATATTTTGAAATTTCAGTTATCAAATTCTTTGCATCAAGAGCCTCATGTATATGTAGGTATTTTTCATTGATTATTGAACTAAAGAAATCATCAATATATTTTTTTTCATCCTCTTTAGGTATATGGCTGACTAAAGTGTATATGTGCAGATGAATCTTTTGTTTTAATAAGGATTCAAAATAATCTAAAAATATTTTTTTTGATTCAGGGTTATTTGCAAGAAAGCCAGTATAAACAATATGTAATTCATTATCTTTTTTTGATAATTTATTTTTATTTAATGGAATTTTATAATCATCAGAACAATAGGGCTGGAAATTAATATCAGGAGAAAAATTAATCTTATCAAAAATTCTTCCTTCAACATATTTTAATTCATAAGGTGCACCTTTATGCATAATAAGGTCAGAATTTTCAAAGCAATATTTTTCAGATTCAATTTCAAAATCTTTAACTCCTGCTTTTAAAGCTTCTTCTTTAGATTTGTAAAAATGGGAAAGTATGTCATATGGAAAATATATAAAAGGAATTTTTTTTAAAAGATATTTATGGACAATTCTTAATTGCCAATTGTTACCACAAACCCCTATTACAGCATAAGGCTTAGAAAATTTCATATATAATAAAAACCTTAAAAAATAAGGCCCCCTTAACATAAGATAAGGTACTGATTTAATACTAGGCCTAAAAAATTGAAAATTAGATGAAACAATCTTATCAAAAGTCTTATTATAAAAATCATAGTCTATTTTATCATTTTCACACATAGTATAAAGGATTGTATAATAGCCATATTCTTGAAAAACCTTGGCTATTTTTGATAGCATTACAGTTGGTGCTGTAGCAGAATAAAATAAGATTTTCTTTTTATTATCCATATTTTTTTAAATTATAATGCCTTTATAAAAATATATAATCTCCCCTGATATAGTTGATAATTTAAGAATTTTCATGCCATCAAAATTTTTCAGAAAATTTTGTGGCGCCGAAAACTTCTGAAAGTTTTCGTGTGCATCCTAAAAACAAGGGCCAATCAAACCACACTCGCCAGCAGGCGATTTTTTAGCTGTG
>JAUYDD010000110.1 GCA_030704765.1 Nanobdellota archaeon
TTTTGCCACAGCTAAAAAATCGCCTGCTGGCGAGTGTGGTTTGATTGGCCCTTGTTTTTAGGATGCTCGAGAATTGAAAACTGTAACATTTGCTACGACCACATGATAAATCATGAGGTTTTCAATTCTCGACATAAGAAATAAGACAAGAAAAAAAGCCTTGTCTCAAAAAGCAATTGAAGAAGTCCATGAACTTGTATCAAGGCCTGATATAGGTATAAAAATAGAAACCTCTAATAAATCTAAAAAACAAATATTAGACGAGATAAAATCTTATATTCCTAAAAAATGAAAATACTTTATACAGAATCAAAACTTAGAAATCTGAAAGTTTCTTTATCAAACGGAGAAATAAAAAAACTCCCAAAAAAATTGTTTTTAGCTTACTCAATACAGTATAAAGCTCTTGCTTATGATATAAAAGAACTTCTTGAAAAAAACAATATTATTATAACAAAGATTAAGCAAGTATTAGGTTGTTCAAAAATAAGACTATCTGATGATGAATCAATCTTGTTTATAGGTAGCGGAAGATTTCATTCAATGAACCTGTTCCTTCAAGCAAAAAATATTTTCATATTAGATAACAATAGGATAATAAATATTCAGGAATCAGAGATTAATGCTTTAAGATCCAAAAGAAAAACAGCACTTCTTAAGTTCTTGTCAGCTGAAAATATAGGCATTTTTGTTTCAACTAAACCTGGTCAATCTAATCTAAAAAAAGCACTTTTATTAAAACATAGATTGAATAAAAAAGAAAAATCTTGTTATATCTTTGTATCTAATAAAATTGACATTAGTCAGTTTGAAAATTTCAATATTGATTCTTGGATAAATACAGCCTGTATTGGATTATCTTATGATAATCCGGACATAATCAATCTTGACGAGATACCTGATATATAATATTAGGTTTGGTTTTTGATTATTTAGTCTCCAAGAAAAACTTATGAAAGTTTTTCTGGGACATTCAAAATCTATAAAAGATTTTGAAGGTTTCAAATCAATCATGGTAAGAACTTAAGCTATTAACCATGATTTGAAAATCAAAAAAATTTCCTGAAATCAAAAAAATCTTTCATAAGATTTTTTGGAACATTCAAAATCTTTTAGAGATTTTGAAGTAATCGCCTACTCCATCCTGAAGGATGGAGTTTGATCTGCGATTTTTCTGATTCGGAAATTTTTAGGATGCTCGGAAATTGAATGCAAGTAAACTACCTCATCTTAAAAGATGAGGTTTTCAATTTCCGACATAAAATAAAGAAATAAAAAATAAAAATTAATTTTTTGCTATATTAAATACTGATTTTAATGCTACAATTATAGTTGTAGGCACAAATAATACCAGTAAATATATCAATGTGTTAGAGAGCATAGGTCCCAGATATTTGACTTGACTCAATGAAGTCTTAAGCATTTCTCCAGCCTGAGAAGCTACTATTACTAGTGCTAAAGCAGCTAGTAAGAAGTTTTTAGATTCAACCTCAGAGACATTCAAGACACCAATTAAAATACCAGCAAGCACTAATATCCATACTGTCCAATCTGGTATGCCCATTTCAGTGCTAAGGCCAGTTAATATGCCTAATATTAAAGCTACGAGAACTCCAACTAAAAATGCCCATGCACCTAATGTTTTTCCTTTTTTAGCCATTTTTTACCTCCTTTTAATTATTTAAAATTTATATAAACACTGTAAAAAAGTTACAATGTTAATATATTATATATAATACAGAACAATAAAGGTATTATAAAGTTTTTCATTAGTGTTATAGATAAATAAACTAGCCTATAAATTCCTTTGAAATATATTTTCAAAAACCATAAACTTTATAAAGGTGTTATAACTCAAAAATTATAACAAAATGAAGAGCAAAATCTTATATTCAAGTTTATTGATGCTAATATTGTCTATAGCAATAGTATCAGCAACAGTGACTATAACTTCTACAACACCTAATTCTTTTACTAAATCTTTGACACAATCTAGTTTTATAGTGACAAACCATGGAACTGATAATGTCAGGCTTACTTTGACTATTCCAGCAACAATAGATGATAGTAAAGGCCATTCAATCACTTTATCAACAACTTCTCCTATTATATATAATAATATTGCACCTGGACAGAGCACAGGAGCTATTAATATAGCTTATTCAGGAGATACAGCACTATTTAAAATTGGAGAGTTTTCAATAAATATAGTTGTAAAATCAGAACAAATGAATCCTGATGGAACAATTAACCCTTCTAATAACATGACTTTGAATGTTCCTGTAAAATTTATCAATACTTTCTGCAGATATGGTGAAAATGATAGTGGTCTTTCAATATCAACTGTAGACATAAATACAAATGGTGAAGATGATTATGAATGGAGACCTTTGGATGAAGTTACTATTAAAGTAAAAGTAGAAAATGTTGGAACAGATAAAATCAGCAATGTTAATTTGGAGTTAGGTTTAATAGATTCAAATGGTAAAAACACTATATCTAATATGGATAATCTTGACAATAAAAAAGTAAGTCTTGGAACAATAAGTGAAGATAAAGAAAAAACATATGAATTTAAATTTAAAGTTCCTGTTGATTTTAAAGATGAAAACTACCTATTTGTCGTTAAAGCATATAAAAGTGGAAAAGAAGCAGAAATATGCACTTCTTCATCATCTGATTTAGAAAGTAAATATTTCCAATCAATTTCAGGCACTAGGGTGACTGACACAGATAAACAAGTTGTTGTAGATAATATAATATTGTCTCCTGAAGAAAAATCACAATGCGGAGATAAGGTCCAAATTTCTGCAAATGTAGTTAATATTGGAGATGAAGATTATCTAGACCAGGTTAAAGTGACTTTATATAATAAAGATTTGAACATTAACTTGGTTCAAGAAGTAAGAGAAGATTTAGATCAAGGTGATTCTTATAATATAGATTTTGAGTTTGATGTACCTCAAAATGCACAAGAAAAAACTTATACTTTAGAGTTTAGGACTTATTATGATTATGATGAAGATGATAATACTTATGGAGAGATTTCTTCAAGTAAATTCTACAAGACAATAAAAATAGAAGGAAATTGTGAAAAAATCGATACAACTATACCCACTGTTCCTCAAGCAAGAATAACTGCTGAATTAGATCCAGAGACACCAGAAGCAGTTGCAGGCAAGCAAGTCATAATAAAATCTAATATTAAAAATACCGGAACAACAGAAAGCACTTACACAATCACCGTATATGGAAATAGTGCTTGGTCAAGCTTAGTATCAATAAATCCAACTGATGTTAAATTAGCACCAGGTGAATCAAAAGATGTGAGCATAGTATTGAATGTAGATGCAGCTGCAGAAGGAGAAAAAGAATTCTCTATAAGGGCTTTAAGTGCAGCAAGTGACAAAGCAGTTGAGCAAAAAGTATCTTTATTGATTGTAAAACCAAGTGCTACAGCAGATTATTCTGCAGTTTCTGAACATCTGAAAAAGAACTGGTTCATCTATTTAATAATATTAGTCAATCTTATATTGATTATAGCAATAATCGCTGTCATAAGAAGAATGGTCTCAGGCCCTAAAAGAGAATATTAAGTCTAGCATAATAAAGTTTTTATAATGCTATATTATTTTATTTCTATGACTCTTAAAGATATTCAAGATGATGTAAATAGGTGGGCAAGTCAGTTTAATTTTCCTTATTGGCCTCCTTTAGACCAATTAGCTAGGTTAACAGAAGAAACTGGTGAAGTAGCAAGGGAGATGAATCATCTTTATGGTTCAAAGAAAAAGAAACCTGATGAGAAACCTTCAAATCTAAGCGATGAATTAATAGACGTCATATTTACTTGTGTTTGTATAGCAAATAGGGAAGGAATAGACCTTCAAGAACAATGGACTAAGACTATGCAAGAAAAACATTATAAAAGAGATAATGATAGATATGAAAGAAAACCTTAGTCATTCTAATTTCAATTTCCTAATCACTTTTTTCCCTATTTCATATTTTTCTTCTAGATATATCAATGTCATTCCGATAAGATAGCCTATAATAGCCCCAAACATTATATCTGACAGATAATGCACGCCAAAATAGCTTCTTGAAAAAGCAGCAGCACACGCAAAGATAATCCATATAAACTTAAGTTTTTTGAATTCTTTGATCAAGATAGGAACACTTGCAAAAACAAACATAGCATGCATAGATGGAAAAGAGAAATCCCAACTATTGAAACTGTTCTTCATTAGATAGAACAATATTTCTAATGCAGGAAATCCATTTTCAAAAGGCCTGGACCTTTGTATGATTATTTTAAGAATAAATGAGATTATTATAGCAAAAATACCTGACAGCCATAGAGGTATTATCCATCTTCTTTTGTTCTCTTTCCATAAAAATACAGCTGTTAAAAAAAAGAATATTATGAATATATTGCCAGCAAGACTGAAACCTAAGAAAATATAATCAAAAAAAGGATTTCTAATGGACACAAAAAAACCCATGATTTTTTTATCGAAAATAAATGCAAATATTGCTGAAATAATTAATATGCTAAAATAAAACTCTTTTTTCATTATATTTTTAATCATTAAATATTTAAATACCTTGACTTTAATATCTTTATGAAAAAAAAGGTGAAAAAAAATAAAAAATTAACTAGGGAAGACAGGAAAATATTAAGGATACCTTTAAGATATCTGATATTGCTTGCCATAATGTTCTCTTTACCTTTAATATATAAGATTATAACACCTCTTACAATCTATCCTGTTTTTTACATATTAAAATTATTTTATAGCAATGTATCAAGTCTGAATGATCTAATCATAATTAATCTTAAGACTTATGTAAAGATAATTCCAGCATGTGTGGCAGGATCAGCTTATTTATTATTATTAATATTGAACTTGACTCTTCCCATGGGAATCATGAAAAGGATATATTTTATATTATTATCTTTTTTAATGCTTCTTATAATAAACATAATTAGGATAGTTTTGTTTATCATCCTTTATCATAATGATTTTACTTATTTTGACCTGACTCATAAGTTTTTTTGGTATTTTTTAAGTACTTTGTTTGTTGTCATGATATGGTTTGTTTCAGTAAAGATATTTAAAGTAAAAGACATACCTTTTTATTCAGATGCTAAAGTTTTGATAAGAAGCATTAAAAAGAAAAAATAAGATTTGTATTATGAATTATTAAAAAGTTGACGAACAAGAGGAATCAATCGAGCCTTATCTTTCATTCAAAATATCGCATATATCCCTCTAATAATAGTATCTCAAATTTTTCAGTGACTTGAGTCACTTCACAATTATTATAAGTCAATATATAGCAGTTTTCCGAATCTTTTTCTATTTTAGTCTCATTTCCACTAGTTATCATTATTACTGTGTTTTGAGGCCTGTTTTTACAGGTCACATACGGATAAGTTGTTGTAGATGCCTCTTCTTTTGATACAGCAGATTTAATATTGATTCTAGCAAAATCTTTTAAAAAACTTGCCAGGTTTATCATTGCTACCCCATTATCAGGACAGTTCTGCATATCTGGATTAAAAGAAAAATAAGTTGTGCCAATTTTTACAAATTTTAGTTCTTCACTAGTCACATTGGTCTTAACATCTAGATATCTGGGATCATTCCTAAAATTTATTCCATAAAGAGCAGTTATATCGCGCTGTTTTATAACAGAGCCAGTTGTAGGTTTCACATTTGTAATAGGGATTTTAGTTGAATAAAACATCGTATTGCCTAACTTTGTTTTTTGAAAATCTAAATTAATGAATGTAAACTCATTATAGAACTTGTTATATAATATGGGTACTGCTATTGCTATTCCAATGACTGTTGCCATCATTAAGATAGCTAAAAAAATCTGTTTGTTCTGCTTTTTTTTCAGTTTTTTATCAATTGGAGCTTCTTTTTCTTTAGAGGTTTCAATACCTTCTTTTATATTCTCTGTTTTTTTCTCTTTAGCCATTTTTAATAAAATTAATTGGTTTATATATTATGAAGATGAAAAATTATATTCCAAGTACCCTGAATACAAATGCATCAGTATATTTAGTCTGGTTTGAAAAACTGGATATTATATAGACACATTTATCTTCTTGATAGATTTTTTCTCTTTCATTGTCTTTAACTTCTTTTATTATGATTATATTATCATTTTTACAATCTTTAATAGGTAAGCTAGTTGAGCAATTCTCTCCTTTAATACAGGCATTCTGTATCCTTAAAACAAAATTATTCAAGTTTCTTCCAATCTCATAATCAGGCATTCCAGTCTCTGTTACAAAATATAAAGGTTTGTTTTGATAAGAATCTAGATAAGTTCTTGAAGATATTATGACATCTTTTGTTTCTTCAGGATTATGCTTTGTCATTAGGTCTTGGCCATTAGAGTTAAAGTTCCAATAATCTCCGTTTCTAAGAAAAGTTATCCCATTATAGGTTATTTTACTGTATTCTTGATCATTTCCAGATTCATAATTCAATGCAAAACCCGCTGTAGAAAGTATCATAATTACTATGAGGATTATTCCAATGACTAATCGATTTCTTTTAGATATACTGTCCCTTATTTCTTTTGTAATTATCTTTTTCATGTTGATTTAAGATTTTATGTCAGAAATTAAACCACATCTTTTAAGATGTGGATGTTAGTTTGTTTTAATTTCTGAGCACAAGAAAATTGTTTTATGCA
>JAUYDD010000118.1 GCA_030704765.1 Nanobdellota archaeon
TTTTGCCACAGCTAAAAAATCGCCTGCTGGCGAGTGTGGTTTGATTGGCCCTTGTTTTTAGGATGCTCGAGAATTGAAAACTGTAACATTTGCTACGACCACATGATAAATCATGAGGTTTTCAATTCTCGACATAAGAAAAATTATTTTTAAAAACAATTTTAAATTATGTTCATAAATCAAAACCACATACTTTAGTGTGTGGTAAACTCATGGTTTTATTAATTTATTGAAGAAGGGCAATGATATGATAATTTATTCTTAATACAAGGTGATATATATAAAAAATATTGATAATATTTAAATATCAGTTTTAGTAAAATAAAACATGGCTTATGAATGCAGAAAAACTCCTGAACCTGAAGAAGGATTTGTTAAACATCCTGAAAAATATTTGACTGGAAAAAGGATTTTACCTGAACCAGCAAGAAAGGTTGAAGGAATTGAAAGATTAGTTAAAAATATGTATGCTTTTAATGGGGGAAGATTAAGCGCTGCTTGTCAACTTTTAGCTAGAGAATATTCCCAACCTGATGTTACTATAGGTTTATCACTTGCTGGTGCACTTACTCCTGCTGGACTTGGGGTTTCTTCAATAATACCTTTAATGAATCATGGTTTTGTTGACTGGATTGTTGCAACTGGCGCTAATATGTATCATGATATGCATTTTGCATTTAACCTGCCATTATATAGGGGAAGCCCTAATGTTGATGACAGAGATTTAAGAAAACATGGAGTAACAAGGATTCATGATATTTTCTTAGATTATGAAAAAGTTCTTATGGAGACTGATAGGAGATTAATGAGAATTTTACTTAGGCCAGAATTTCAAAAAGAAATGGGAACACAAGAATTTTATTATTTATTAGGTAAAGTTTTAAATAAAGAAGAAAAACAAAATTTTCCTAATGGAAGAGAAGTGAGTGTTCTTGCTTGTGCTTATAGAAATAGAATACCTGTTTTTACTTCATCACCTGGAGATTCTACAATAGGAATGAATATTGCTGGACTTGAATCTTTAGCTCAAGCACAAGGATTTCAAGATAGATTTAAATTAAAAATTAATCCATCAATAGATGTAAATGAAACAACTGCTATTGTTTTGAATGCAAAAATTTATGAAAAAAAGCAAACTGGTGTTATATTACTTGGGGGTGGAAGTCCTAAAAATTTCATGCTTCAGACAGAGCCTCAAATACAGGAAATATTAGGATTAGAAGAAGCAGGGCAAGATTATGATATAAATATAACTGATGCAAGAGCTGATACAGGAGGACTTTCTGGAGCTCTTCCTAGTGAAGCTGTTTCTTGGGGAAAAATTGATTCTAGTAAATTAGAAGAAAGTGTTGTAGCTTATGGTGATACTACTGCATATCTTCCTATGATTGTTAGCTATGTTCTTTCAACTACAAACTCCAGACAATTAAAAAGACTTTATGACAGAAGAGAAGAACTTATGGATAAAATTATGAATGTAAATATGACTCAAAATAAACAATATCCAGAACTTTTAGAACTCATGAAAGAGTTACCTGTTGCAGTTTAAGTTTTTTTAAAAAGAATTAATTATGGAAGAATCTTTTCTTTTAGAACTCGCAGAAGAGCATGGAACTCCTTTATTTATTGTTGACCATGATATAATTAGAGAAAACTATAGAAGATTTAGAACTGCTCTTCCAAGAGTTCAGGCATATTATGCAATCAAGGCAAATCCAGAGCCAGAGATTATTGAGACTTTGTTTAAAGAAGGAGCAAGCTTTGATGTAGCTTCATTAGCTGAATTTTTAAGAGTTTATAATTTAATAAAAAGTTGGAGAAAGCAAGAAAAAAGCGGATTCATTTGGGATAAAATAATTTATGCTAATACAATAAAACAAATTGAGACTTTAAAAAGATTAAGACCTTACAAACCTCTTGTAACTTATGATAATGAAAGTGAACTTGTGAAAATAAAAGAGCATTGTGATACAGCAGGACTTGTATGCAGAGTAAATGTTCCTGATACAGGTTCAATGGTTGAATTTTCATCAAAATTTGGAGTTGATCCTGCTGATGCTGGTTATTTAATTGAAAAAGCTTTTTCTCTTGGACTTTCAGTAGAGGGAATTAGTTTTCATGTTGGAAGCCAATGCACAAATCCAGATAATTATGTTACAGCCTTGAATATCTCTGCTGAAATTTTAGATGAAGTTGAAAAAAGACATAGATTAAGATTAATTGATATTGGTGGAGGATTTCCAATTGCTTATCTAGGAAATGAAATAAGATTTGAAAGTTTAGCAAGAATTATTAATTCTGAACTTGAAAGATTATTTAGAAGAGAACTTGAAATAATAGCTGAACCTGGAAGATTCATGGTTGCAAATTCTGCTGTTTTAATCACTCAGATAATTGGAAAAGCAAAAAGAAAAGGAAAGTTATTTTATTATATTGATGATGGTGTTTATGGAACTTTTTCAGGAGTTGTTTATGATCATTGCCAATATCATTTCTCTTCTTTAAATAAAAAAGATGGTGAAAAGGAAATTTGCGCAGTAGTTGGACCTACATGTGATGGTTTTGATAAAGTCTCTATGTCAGAAGAACTGCCTGATGATTTACAACTAGGAGATTATCTTTTAACAAGAAATATTGGAGCATATACAACTGTTTCTGCAACAGATTATAATGGAATTCCAAGAGCAAAGATTTTACATATGAATAGATAAATCACTAGATAAATCGTTTAAATTTGTTCCACTCGTATCTCTTTTTCTATATTTATATGCAATTATTTTATAAATTAATTGTGCCGCAAGCATGTCTGGTGCTTTGTTATGAGGATTAGGACATAATTCAACTACATCAAAACCTACCATATTTTTTTCTGTTATTGCTTTTTTTAAGAATTTTAGTGTCTGATACCAACCTAGCCCTCCTGGTTCAGGTGTTCCTGTTGATGGCATTATGCTTGGATCAAAAACATCTAAGTCAACAGTTAAATAAAAATTTTCAGGAAGAATTGAAATTGCTTTATCCATCCATGAATCATTATCATGAATATCTTTTGCAAAGAATATCCTTGTAAGATCTCTTTTTTTGCCTTTTTTTTCACTATAGCACATACTTCTAATTCCTATTTGAACAATTTCTCTTAATTCTCTTGCTCTAGCCATTACACAAGCATGATTATATTTTGAGTAATGATATTCTTCTCTTGTATCAGCATGAGCATCAAGCTGCAAGAAACCTATTCCAGGATATTTTTCAGCATGAGCTTCTATAGAACCAATAGAAACAGAATGTTCCCCCCCTAATAAACCTACTAATTTTCCTTTTCTAAGATGATTTCTAACATGCAGTTTTACTAGTTCAGTCATTTTTTCAGGTGATAAATCTTCTACTTGCAATTCATCAAGAGTATGAATTCTAGCTTTATATGGCAATGATTTAGTTTCTATATCATATAATTCAAAATTCTTTGATGCTTCAATTATTGCATTAGGACCAAAGTCTGCTCCTTTTATCCAAGTACTGGTTCCATTGTATGGAACAGGTAATAAAACTACTTTTGAAGTTTCATATTTTGAAAATTCTCTTCCCCAACTTCCAAAAACTTTTCTTGACATGCTCTTAATATTGTATATGAGTTTAAAAAGAATATCAAACTTGAGAATGTATATTAAGAACAATTTTAAACTATATTAAATTATCTATTTTATGACAGAACAATTAAAAATAATTTCAAAAAAAGAATATCTAAGGAATCATAAAAAACCTAGTCAAAAAAAGGTTTGGGATAATATATCAGGACCATGGGAAGAATATAGGGGAAAACCTGTTCCTATTGTTAATGAGTTTTTAACTGGGAAATCTGGGCTTGTTGTTGATTTGGGTTGCGGAAATGCAAGAAATATGATTAATAATTCTAGTATTACATATTATGGGGTTGATTTTTCATATAGGCAAATCGAAAATGCATTTAGAAGAACTGAAAAAGAAAAAATTAATGCAGTTTTATTTCAAGAAGATATAACAAAATTAAATAAAGAAATATTTAAGGATAATATGTTTGATTATGGATTATTTATTGCAACATTGCATTGTATTGAAACTAGTACAAAAAGAAAGAACTCATTAAAAGGATTATATAGAGTATTGAAACCAGGTGCTGAAGCATTGATATCTGTCTGGAATTCTAAAAATCCTAGATTTAAATGTGTTAATAATTCAGGAGATATTTACATGTCTTGGAAAGAAAAAGCAAAGATATTTTATAGATATTATTATTTATTTTCAAAACAGGAATTTTTAGATTTAATTGAAAGTGTTGGGTTTAAGGTAATTGAATTTTATACTCCTCGTGAACATGATAGATTTTCCAAAAAGAATTGGATAGTCAAAGTACAAAAATAGTTTTTTAGTGTAATAGTATTTATAAATTAACTTTATTGTTTTTTTATATGGCTCAAGACTTAGAATTAAGAACAAAAAATTCAACATACATACGTATTGGTGATGTCTGGAGAAAAAATGACAAGGAAATAGGGCCTGCATGCTATGTTTCAGAAGCTATCCTAGAACAATTTAGACAAAAAATCCAAGATAGAACAAATAGAAAAGTAGATATTGACCCAGGTTATAGAGTTAGATTAATTCAAGCAGCTAATTCTCATGAATTTAATGACAAGGGTGGAAGAGTAGTTTATATTAATACAAAAAGAAATACTGAAGGAGAATTATGGGAATCAGACCCTATTATTTACAAAGGAAAACCTGGTGAAAAATCAACTGAAAAATCAGAAGAACTCGGTCCGGATGATTTTGAAGTAAAGTTAAGTTAAGATGATTTCTAGATAAGTTTTATAAGTTCAGTTTTTCTTGTTTATTTATGGGTTTTTTTAGCAGCAAACAAGAAAAAGTTTATCATAGATATACTATATCTACTGATAGAGAGAGAAGAGAAAAAGAACAAACAGAATATTATAATTTTAATGCTATTGTTAAAGGGAATAAAGTTATTGATAGGTATTTTTGTAGATGTAGAGATAGTGGGGATCCTGTTGACAAAGCAACAAGAAATATATGCTGTATTTCTCCAGAACAAGCTAGTCAATTAAATGATTTAGCTAAAAACGGAGGTGCACCATCTGATTATCTGGAAAGTTTAGTAGGAGAACATGCTAAAGATTATCAACAAAAAGGCGGTTTATTAATAAAAATTATTAAATCTAAAGAAGGAAGAGTTAGATGGGAAAGATTAGGTGTTGTAAGGGGGGTTGAATGATTATTTCATTTCTCTTTCCAAATCTTTTTCTTCTATTAATTTTTCCTTGCCTGAATTTAAGTTTTTTAATTTAAATTTTTTCTTCTTTATTTCATCCTCGCCTAAAAAGATCACAAAAGGAATTTGATAAGAGTTTGCGTATTCTAGTGCTTTAGAGGGTTTTCCAAAAAAAACATTGCTGGAAATTTTTAAAGACCTGATTTTTTCTGAGAGTTCAATTGCGGGTTTATCTTGATTCAAGGAAATTATCAGAACTTGATTTTTATTTGTAGTTAGTTTTGCTAGTAACTCAAGCCTGTCAAGACCAAAGGAAAATCCCGTACTTTGAATACCATTAATAAGATAACTACCTCCTGCGCAAATTGTTTCTTTTATTTCTTTTGTTTTTATTTCAAAAACAGAGCCATTATAATAAGATAATCCTCTTGCTAAATATGGAAGAAAAGCCACATCAACCTTAAATAATCTGCATGCTTTTTTTAACTCTTTTATTTCTTTATATGAGGGATATTTTTCAAAGAATTTAACAGGAGATTTAAAAATTTCTAAAGCTTTTTCAGCATTATATTTTTTTAAGTTTTGTTTTATCTCTGATTCACTCAACTTATCTAGTTTATCGATTTCTTTTATTACATCTGTTTTTTTATTATCAGGGATTTTTAGGTCATTTAAGATTTCATTTAATAATTTCCGGTTATTGATATAAACAGTAAAATCTATATTTAATCTTTCTAAGATTTCTGAAATTATTTTTAGAATCTCTGCTTCATCTTTTAATGTTGAACCTACAATATCTGCATCACATTGAGTAAATTGTCTCCACCTGTTTTGTCCTATTGGTTCATCTCTGAAAACAGAACCTATTTCATACCTTCTATAAGGTAATTTTTTATTTTTCGCAAGTCTTTTTAATTGAAAAGTTAATTCATATCTTAATGCTAGGTTCCTGTTACCCTTATCCTTTAATTTGAATATATCTGAAACAGCTTCATCATTTTGATTATTGCCTTTTACAAATTCTTCATATTCAATTATCGGAGTTTCAACTGGCTTGAAACCATATAGCTGAAATACTCCCTCAATTATATTTCTTATCGCGATTCTTCTTGAAGAATCTTCTATATCTCTAAATCCTTTAATAGTTTCCATTTTCTAAATCTTTTAATAATTCATTTACTTTATTTTTAATCAAGAGTATAGACTTTTTAGCTTTTTCTCTGTCATTATACAAGACATCTGGTATATTCCATTTGACAAGTTTTTTAACATAACTTTTGTTATCAAATACAACAGAAGGCAGGTCATCTGCGACTATTATTATAAGGTCCTGTTTTTTTAATAATTTTATAGATATGTTCTTGGGTTTTGATGCTGGCTTTATTTTAAGTTCTTTAAATGCATTAAGCTGTGCTTTATTGTTTATGCTACCTTTTATTAGTCCTGCACTTTTTGCCTTGAACTTAGGATTTTTATTTATTTTTTTAAAATAGCTTTCAGCTATCCTTGACCGAAATACATTATGCTTGCAGACAAATAAGATGTTCATTTTTTAACTGCCTCTTTATTATTTATATTGAATTTTTCTTCATTTATTAAACTTTCTTTATTGCTCAAATTTGGTTTAATGCCTCGCCCTTTAGGGCGATTTATCCAAATTTGAGGCTTAAAAAATACTTCGGGCTTTAGCCCAATGGATTTTTTATTTCTTCTTTTATTTTCTTTTTCAATGTCTTCTATTGTAACTCCTTCTTTTGCAATTATTACAAACAGGAAATATAAAAGGTCTGCTGATTCCCATATTAACTCTTGATTATTTTTTGCAGTTATAACCTCTGCAGCTTCTTCTATTAATTTTCTTTTTAATAAATCCGGATTTTTAATTAGTTTTTGGGTATACGAGTTATCATCGGGATTTTGTATTCTTTTTATAATTTTGTCATACAAATCATTCAATTTAAAATCGTTAATTGTCCTTCCTATTATTATTATATCTGACTCAAATATTTTATCATACACTTTTAAACCAGACTCTTCAATTGATTTTCCTGTACATACTATATCAATAACTAGATCAGCTATTCCGTATGTATAATATTTTTCTGTCGAACCATTAGCATATATGGGTGTGTAATCTATATTTTTATATTTTAGGAATTTTTCTGATAATAGCTTATACTTTGAATTTATGCATATTCGCGGATTTCTTGGAATGGACTCCTTTGATTTATCTTTATCACCAAGAAGACATAAAGTTGGTTTTTTATAAATAAAATTTTCATTATACCATACTAATCTTTTTATAACATCCAATGATGTTTTTGTTTTTCTTAATTTATATTCTTCAAATAAATCTTCTCCAGTTATTCCAACAGCATTTGCTCCAATATTCAAGAATTTTTCTATGAATTCTGGAACATCTTCTCCCCGTACTTCTATTATTTTTGAATTTGGATAATATTTATTTGCGATTTTCCTACATCTTTCCAAACCTGAATTCTTTGGTACTATGAATACAATCAAGACTTTCGCCTGTCATTTTGACCCTCCTAGAAATAGATTGTTCAATTCTACAAAAGCGGAAGGGGGGAGTCGAACCCTCGTCACGCGAGCCACAGTCGCATATTCTACCGTTAAACTACATCCGCCATATCTATAATTTAAATTAGATAATATAAATAGTTTATCATTAATTGTTTTTGAAGAATTATTAAAAGCTTGGCTAGGATTATTTATTATTTTATTTCTTTCTATGGGGATACCCCCAAAATAATTTAGCTTTCATGGTTTTATTATAGAAACAGGGTATTTAAAATTATTCTTTTAGTTTTAATGGATTTTCTCCAAAATCTGGTTGGATTGTTTCATTTCCTATCATTACTTCTATACAAGACACTTTTAAGACTTGCTTGTTTTCTTCTTTTTTTATTAAAGAAACATATATTCTTCTATTGTATGGAAAACAACCTGTTATTGTATATTGACCTATGTGAGTGTCTTTCAACATTTGAATTGCATTATCTCTGACATTATTTTCACAAAGCATGGCTTCTCTAGCATAAGTTCTTAAAGATTCTATTTCTGGTGATTCTCTTCCAAATTCTTCAGTTAAATCTATTGCAGACCTATCTTGTTCTGGAACTATTCCAAACCATCTTTTTTCATAAGGTTCCCATGGATACTCTGGTGCTATATCACATACATAAGCAAGGAAATCTATTTTACTTCTGTCACCAAAAGAAACATAAAATTTTCTATCTTTTCTTGGGAATCCTCCAATTATTTTAAACTCTCCTAATGTAGTTGCTAGTAGGGTTTCTATTGACCCTTTCCTTATATCATAATGAGGATTTGCAATTGCTTCTAGAACTAAATATCTAAATTCTTGCAATAAACGTTCGTCGCTTTTGAAACTTTCTAATAAGGCTTTTATATCAATAATTTTTTCTAGAGAATCAGGGTTATCTGGATTTAAAAATGGGCTTTTTCTTGAAATAACAGTTTTTGAAATATCTTCTTTATCTGGCATGTTATTTTAGTTTTAAAACAATATTTAAACTTTTCTATATGTAACCACCATATAATGATAATAATATTATGTCGGAAATTGAAAACCTCATCTTTTAAGATGTCCAAAATGCTCTTCTCATACCTATCTATTTTAATGGATAGAAAGAGAAGGCATTTTGGAGCATACTAAAAAACTTTCAGAAGTTTTTTGGTACGCTCAGAAAT
>JAUYDD010000140.1 GCA_030704765.1 Nanobdellota archaeon
AAAAGTTGTAAAAATTATAGACATCAAAAAAATTTCCTGAAAAATCGCCTACTCTATCCTGAAGGATGGAGTTTGATCGGCGATTTTTCTGATTCGGAAATTTTTAGGATGCTCGGAAATTGAATGCAAGTAAACTACCTCGTCTTAAAAGATGAGGTTTTCAATTTCCGACATAATGTTATTTCCTATAATTCAGCTATCCTTCATCATCCTTCTTTTTTTGAGTTTTTTTCATCAACAATCAGTAATCACAAACCATTAGAAAAGTTCTTATATAGCTCTTGTGTGAAGTAAAAAAATAAAACCAGAATTTTAAATGATAGTAAAAGCAAATGAAACAGATTTAGATGAACTAGAAGATGTAGGAATTAGAACTGACCTAGATTTCTTGAGAGAAGGTAATGTGGATAATTCTGATAATGAACCTAAATCCTGTCCTGATTATGAATCTTTATCTCTGGAAGAACTTTCACTGAGATATCAAGCAGGTGATGAAAGAGCACTTGAATTTTTACTAAGTTCAAATGAAAGCTATATCAGAAGTGTGGCACGTCGAGAAGCTGCTGCACGAAGAAAGCATTATTCTAATGACCAGGGATATTTTGTTATATTTCAAGAAGATGATATTCATGCTGTTGTTGTAAATGCAGTGGAAAAAACAGCAAGAGAATTAAATCCAAATAAAGGATGTTTTAAGACTCGTTTAAATTATAGGATAAAAGGAGAAATCAGTGAATGGAAAGTTAGAATGGGAAAAGGTTGGTGTAGGAGATACCAAATAAGGACTCAAAGCATTTACAAAAAAGATGAAAAAGAAAGAAGAGACCTTCCTTATAGTCCCCCTCAACTAGAAGAGATTGAAGAAAGAGAACACACTAATCACAATATAAGAAAAGTCTTTCAGAGATTAAGTAAAAGAGAAAAACAAATAACATATCTTAGATACTGCGAAGGAATAAATCTCAGAGAAATAGGAAAGATAGTTGGATTAACTAAATCCAGACTCGGTCAAATATTAGAGGAATTAAATCCTATTCTCGCAAAAAGAGTTCAAGAACTAGATATTTCTCCTAATGCAAGGATATTCATATCTGCTTTAAGGGATTGGTATCTTGAAAGAGGAAAAACTGAGATTTTTAAAGACACAGAAGAATTTCCTGAGCAAACAATAGCAGGTTTAATAATAGCTTATAGAAATGGTGATATGGATGCTCTTGGCGAGATATACAGACTAACTGAAAACCACAGAATTCAAATTGCAGATATAAAACAATGTCTTCTTCCTAGATATGTTCATAGAATGGATATTGAAACAGGAATTACAGATGCTATGATTCAATTTGCAGATAATTTTGATTTTGAAGAATACTCTCAAAAAGGAGATCTACAAAAATATTTTTACAAAACTGCTCATAAAAATTGTATGAACTGGGTTTATCAGACGTATCCCTGGTTAAGAAGAAAATTATATGCTGAAAGAATAACACCATCAGAGGCAATAGGAGACCCTTCTGTTGCTGATCCTCTGGAAGAAGTAATTGAAAAAGAGTATGCTGAAAAAACACTAGAAAAAATTCTTAATGGTGTTGGTGAGAGAGATAGGGAAATATTTAGGCAAAATATTTTTTTAGGAAAACCTGCTTATAAAACAGCAGAAGATGTAAAAATTACAGAGAGAGATTATTATCGTGCTATGAATAGAGTAAGAAGAAGATTACTGGAAGGAATGGGGGAAGAACTAGAAAAAATAAATGAAAGTCTCTCTGGCTTAAACATGGCCTATGTCGGAAATGCAGTCACAAATTATTTTCAATCAAAAAGAACTACAAAAGTAGAGGGTGCGATAAAAATAGCTTAAATCACTTTTTATTTATCAAAAAAATTTCCTAAAATCAAAAAAACAATGGGCTACCACATCTTAAAAGATGTGGTTTAATTTCTGACATCAAAAAAATCTTTCATAAGATTTTTTGGAACATTCAAAATCTTTTAGAGATTTTGAAGTAATCGCCTACTCCATCCTGAAGGATGGAGTTTGATCGGCGATTTTTCTTTGACAGGGAAATTTTTTAGGATGTTCGGAAACGACCGCACCTTAAAAGGTGCGGTTTTCAACGTTCCCGACATAAACAGTTAATGTAACATATTTATTGCTCTGAATAATTATTTAAAATTATATCCAAATCAATCCAAGCACGCTTTCACAAACCCGTCAAACAAGGGTGCAGGATTCAGTAGATAGCTCTTGAATTCAGGATGTGCCTGTGTTGCTATAAAGAATTTATGGTTAGGTAATTCAATAAATTCAACTAATCTTCCATCAGGAGAAACACCTGAAAAAACCAGGCCTTTTTCCAATAAAATCATATGATATTCTGGATTGACTTCATACCTATGCCTATGTCTCTCAAAAACTTCATCTTTATTATAGAGCTCTCTGACTCTGCTCCCTTCTTTTAATAATGCTTTATAAGCGCCAAGACGCATTGTCCCGCCTTTTTCTAGCACAAGTTTTTGTTCAGGAAGTAAGTCTATTACAGGATTCTTTGTCAAATGATCTATTTCAGTTGTATGTGCTTTTTCTAGATTGCATACATTTCTTGCAAATTCTATAACAGCTAACTGTAATCCAAAACATAAACCAAGATAAGGAATGTTATTCTCTCTAGAATACCTTATAGCGTTTATCTTTCCCTCAACTCCGCTTCCTCCAAAACCACCAGGAACTATTACTCCATTATAATTCCTTAATTTTTCTATTGAATACAGGTCTTTTTCAAATTCTTTTGAATCAATCCAGGTTATTTCTATTTTAGTTTTATTATTTGCGCCTGCATGTATCAAAGCTTCATTTATAGATATATAAGAATCAACTAATTTATAATCTCCAATATTCAGATATTTTCCTACTATTGCAATCTTTATTTTTTTCTCTGCATTAAGAATGCCGTTTAATTTTTCTAACCAATCTCTCCAATCCGGCTCTTTTTTTGTTTCTAATTTTAATCTATTCAATATCTTATCTCCTAATCTCTCTTTTTCAAGGTCTATTGGTATGACATATAAAGTATTAGGAGTGCCTTCACCAACAACATCCGGCATAGATATCACATTATCAGATTTTACATTCGCATAAAGCTCAATTTTCTTTTTCCTGATTTCATCAAGCCTTTTTTTGCCTCTGCACAATATAAAATCTGGTTGTATACCATTTTCCCTTAAAAGTTTTACAGATGTCTGAGTAGGTTTTGTTTTCATTTCTTCAATATGGCTTGGAATTGGAAGATAAGTAACAAGCATATAGATTATATTATCATTGCCTATTTCATTTTCCAAGCTTTTCAATGCAAACAAAAAAGGTATATTTTCATAATCACCGACAGTCCCACCAATCTCAATTAAAACAATATCATAACCACCAGAAACTTGTTTTATTCTGGATTTAATTTCATCAGGCACATGAGGTATGAACTGCACAGTTTCTCCTAAAAAATCTCCTCTTCTTTCTTTATCAATCAAGCTCTTATATATCTGCCCTGTTGTTATATTATTCAGTTTAGATAAGGGTTGTTCTAAAAATCTTTCATAATTCCCTAAATCCTGGTCAATTTCACCACCATCATCAGTAACCCAAACTTCACCATGTTCAGTAGGCCTAAGTGTTCCTGCATCACAATTAATATACGGATCTATTTTAATAATATTTATAGAAAATCCTCTTTCTTTCAATATCCTAGCAATAGAAGCTGTTGCAACTCCTTTTCCAACACCAGAAATTACCCCACCTACAACTGCTATGTATTTTGTCATTTTTATTTTATTATCTATTTTTTATTATGTCGAGAATTGAAAACCTCATGATTTATCATGTGGTCGTAGCTAATGTTACAGTTTTCAATTCTCGAGCACAAGAAAATTGTTTTATGCAATTTTCTGTGCAGAAAATTCTTCTGAAAGAATTTTCATGTCATCAAAATTTTTCTGAAAATTTTGTGGCGCCGAAAACTTCTGAAAGTTTTCGTGCGCATCCTAAAAACAAGGGCCAATCAAACCACACTCGCCAGCAGGCGATTTTTTAGCTGTGGCAAAAAACCTTTAGGGTGTGGTGGCCCATTGTTTTTTTGATA
>JAUYDD010000241.1 GCA_030704765.1 Nanobdellota archaeon
TCAAAAGTTTTTATTATCCCTAGAAAAAATGTTGAGTTGGCTAATGGATTTAAGCGGCATGAAACTTTAAAGAATTTTTTGTTAAACACACAGAATTATTTGAAAGAGTATTTTCAAAGAAATAATTCTGAATCAGGATGGAGAGTCAGCCAAAAAAGAGAAGATAGAATTGATACTTCTTTATTTGTCAGGGCAGTATGGCATAATTTATTATTAATTTATGTGTGAGTGTCCCACACACGGAAAAACAGGAAGCAAGAAAAATAGAACTTCCTGTTTAGAGTTTACTTAGAAAATCTTATTTTATTTACTTTTTTGGTGCTAAAATAGACTAATCCCCTTGATTTTTAATAGTAGTTATGGAAACCCCAAGCACATACAATCTTCCTCATTAGAATTCATTGCAAGCTCTTCAATTTGTCTTGCATACTCTCCATAGGTGCATCTACCACATTCTTTATCTACATTTATTGATTTTAATAAATCTCTATGTTTATCACTTCCCCAGAAATCAGCTATTTCTTTTGGATTTGGATAATGACTGCAAAGCTTAAATCTCTCTTCTATTCTATGATCTGCGCAAACATAAACATTTCCATCAGCGCAAGCCTGCAACATTAAAGAAGAAGAAGCACATTTTTTAAAAGTGTGTTGAACCCTAAAATTTGGATCATATTTATGCATTATTGTAAAGACTCTGAATTTATCTCCCTCTTCAATTTGATGACACTTATAAAATAATTCCTGAATTGATTCAATATCATAATTAAGCTTCATTGCAGATTCAAAATCCTTTCTTTCTAAATCAACTGGCCTTGCATGAAAATCTCTTACTCCGATATCTTTAGCTAATTTACAGGCAGTTTCCAAATCCTGCCAATTATCAGGCCTGATTAAAAATTTATAAGCAATATCAATCTTGGATCCAGTTTCATTTTTCTTTTTTACTAATGATTTTAAATTATTTACTACCTTATCAAAATAATCAACTCCATGAACTTTATCAAAAACCTCTCGTGTTCCAGAATCAAGAGAAACTCCAACCCATCTGCAATTCATCATCTCTTCAGCTATTTGTTCATTAATCAAACTTCCATTTGTAGCATAGGAAGGTTTCATTCCTTTTTTTGCAATATAAGAAGGTAATTCCCAAACATTTTTATTCATTAAAGGCTCTCCTCCACCACCAATACAAACTCCGCGAACTCCCCAATCAGAACAAAAATCAATTAGATTTTCTAAATGTTCTTTAGTCATTATTTTTTTATCTCTTGGAACCTCCTCAGGATTGATTATTAAATATCTTTGAGCATTGCAATGCCCGCATTTAAAATTACAAATATGTGCGGGGTCTAATGAAAGTTCAATTGGTGTAGGTAATTTGCCTTCTCCCTTGAACCAGGCAGCTATAGGTTTATAATGACTTTCAAACCAAGTCAACCCTTTATATGAATTAAAAGAATTGTATCTATGTTGGTCCTTCCATTCTCTTCTTTTTTCTTTTGTCTCTATCATATTCAAGTTTTTTTGTAACTCTAATATTTCCTATTTTGATGTTTTAAACATTGTGGATTTTGGATATATATCTTGAGTATAGGACAATGCAAGATATCAATATAAATTATTGACTTAAGATTTATGGGCGAAGTAACAATCCGCGTATTGGAAGTTGCTCTGAGAGATATAGATATAATAAATAAAAAACCTTTTAATAAAAAAGAAGATTTTGCAAAATTTTTAGACACTAAAATAAGTAAAATATAACAAGATTTAAAAATAGATTTGTTTTTTTAATAATATGAATATTTTTCAGAAAACAAAAGGTAAAATTCAAAAATGGTTGGAGAATGAAGGGCTGCCCAATAGGATTTCTTGGGAATCAATACTTTATTTTAAAAAGATTTTTAATTTTAATAATCTGCATTCAAAAAAGATTATAAAAAATTATTTTGATTCAAACAGTATAATAAAGATTCAATTTGGTTCGGGTGAAGATACTCTCCCAGGGTTCTTGAATACTGACTTGATAGGAAAAATTCCTGTAGATATAACCAAAAAACTTCCGTTCAAAGATAATTCTGTAGACCTTTTTTATTCAAATCACACAGTTGAGCATATTTATCATAAAGATTTTGATTTTTTCCTTAAAGAAACTTTTAAAAAATTAAAAAATAATGGTATTCATATAATCTCTACCCCTTCAATTGAAAAAATAAATCGCCTCATGTATTTTTCTAAGGATAAATATTTGAAGAAAGAGGTATTAGAGTCATTCGCTGATCCTGGAGAAGATATAACCTCTGCAATTTTTTTGAATAGAATAATACATATAAGATACCTTCATAAATTTTTATATGACCTGGAAACAATTAAACTGCTTGGAAAAAAACATGGTTATAAAAATATATATCTTGTAAAAGGAGACAAAGTGCTAGACCCTACAATAACCAATAAACTAAAAAAAAGAGATCCCGTAGCTCGAGCAATAACAGACACCTATGTTTTGATAAAATGATTATATTCTTGGTTTTAAAATAGAAATAACTCTTCTGTAATCTGGCATTCTTCTGCTTTTTAGATAGAGGAATATTTTCTTTAGATTTCTCCCTTTATTGATCATCTTGTTTAGATTATGGTGATATTGCATCAAAGTTTCATTAGGAATATCAGACACCTTCATATTTACTTTGTTATATCCTGTAGGATATAATCCTGCCCATTCCTCAGTTGTTTTGGGTTCTTTTATAATTCCTCTTTCCATGCAATAATCCCATAATTTTGTTCTTGGAAAAGGTTGGAATATTCCTGCTCCTCCTAAATCTGGTTTGTTATTTTTAACGAATCTTAGTGTCTCATTTAGCTCTTCAATAGTCTCAGTTGGAATCCCGATCATAAATGAAGCATGTGTCATTATTCCAATTTTATGGCAGTTATTTATTGCATCAGCATTCATCTTTACAGTTGTTCCTTTTTTTAAGAAATTTAATACCCTTTGACTTCCAGATTCTACCCCTATTTGAATCTGCCAGCATCCAGCTTTTTTTAGGTAAGAAAGAGTTTCCATATCACAATAATTTGCCCTGCAGCAGATATCAAATTTGATATCCATGTTTCTCATTTCTCTAGACATCAATTTTAATCTCTCTCGATTAGAGGGAAAATTATCATCAACAATAGTGAAAGTCCTTTTTTTATATTTTGAGGAAAGATTTCTGATTAGTTCAACTGATTTATTGAATGAAAATTCCTTATATGGTTGCATGCAATTCGGACCATAACTATTATAACAAAAGCTGCATCTGTAAGGACATCCTCTAGAAGTAGAAATATAAAAATTAGGATATTTTTTCACTTCAACTAAATCATAATCTGGAAAGGGTAACTTGTCCATATCAATCGCAGGCGCAGCAGGATTTAGATTAACTCCATTTAAATTTGAAAAAGATTTTCCTTTCTCATGAAGATTGACCATATTAAGAAAAGTTTCTTCACCTTCACCCCTGACTATATAATCAACATATTCATTTTTTAGAGTATTCTCTGGAACGCTTGTTGCATGATAACTCCCCCATACAACAATTGAGTTTGAGTTTTCTTTTGCCATTTTGGATACTTTAATTGCATCGTACAACATTCTAGAAGTATAACTGCTAATTCCAATAAAATCATAATTTTTTCTGATGAGATTTAATAATTCTTGATCAGATGGATTTAGATTTCTATCAAATATCTTAATCTGATGGCCGTTATGTTTAAGCACAGTTCCTATGTAGATAAGGCCTAATGGCATTGTAGAGTTAAGATTTGGAACAGTAAGTCCAGGTTCAAAGCTTGGTTGTATTAATAATATTTTTGACATTTTTTATAAAACCTCGTTAGTTTTTAAATTTATTTAATGCAATTTTAATCATCAAGATATTGTATATGAAAATAACTTTTTTCAAACTCCTTCAAATTTTTGTCTCCAGCAAGGATCTTTTTATAAAGTTTTAAATGAATGTCTGCAACCTCTTCATGAGTATATAATTTTATTTTTTTTACATTATTGCCTAATTTTTTTCTTAGTTCTTTATTCTTTATCAATTCTTTTAGTCCTTCTGTAAAATCTTTTGTTAGATAGGCATTTTCTCTATTTTTTAAAAAATTATTAGATCTTCCATCATAAGCAAGTATAACTTTTCCTGCAGCAATGTAATCTATAAATTTCATGCACATATCATGATTAGCAGTATTCACCAGAATATCTCCCTGTTTTAATATAGACAATAATTCATTAGAAGGTAAATAACCCATAAAATGAATATTTTTATAACCCTCGGCTAATGCTTTTAATTTAGGATTTGTATCTCCAATGAGAAATAAATCACAATCAACTTTTTTTGCTGCATTTATTATTTTATCAACTCTTTTCCATTCTTCTTGAGTTCCTGAATAAATAACTTTTAAATTGCTTCTCTTTGTTTTTAATTTATCTAGATTAATTTTAGTTTTTCCTAAACCAGCAATTAGACCAAAAGGAAGAAGAAAAACTTGTTTATTCATTTTTTTTGCTTTTTCTTCATTTGTTTTAAGAACAGTTATTATATAGTCTGCATTTTTTGCACTAAATCTCTCCATAAATCCAGTTAATAATCTTGGATAATTAGTCATCATTTCTTCATAATAATCTTCCCATCTATGAATAATCGGACATTTTATCAATCCAATTTTTTTTAGAAAAATAGGAACAAAGCAGGCAGGAATCCAAGTAGTTATAATTAAATCGGGTTTGAATTTTAAATACATAAAATAAGTCTTATAAAGTTCATATTTTCCTACACCTAATACCTCAACATCAGCATCTTGTTTTTTAAGGTAATAGGGTAGAAAATTCCAAGCAGAAGGCCGGCCGATTATAGGAGTTTTATTATAATCATGAGTTGTAGAATTAGATACAAATAGTATTTTCATTTTTAAAATAATTTTCTCCTTATTTCCTCTTCTAATTTATCTCTTAATTCTACTAATCCTTCTGCCGTTAATTCATTTGTTCTTACTGGAGAAAAATATTCTCCAGGAATTCCCTTGTAATAAGACTGCTTCTTTGAAAAGTCTACCTTATTAAAAAATAATTCGTCTTTATATCCATATGAATAATTTTTATATTTTGAAGAAAGTTCTGCTTCTTCATAAATTTTTGAGCCAGGATAAGGGACAAGTATAGTTACATCAAAACCATCTGGCTTTGCGTTAAGCAGCCACTGTTTTGTTAGCATTACATCTTCATAAGTTTCAGAAGGATGACCAAGTATAGTAAATGCCTTATATCTAATTCCTTTGCTTTTAATCATCTCTGCAGCTTTCAAATTTATTTCAGCAGTAGTACCTTTGTTAATAATTTTTAATATTCTATCAGAACCACTCTCAACTCCTGTACATAATTCAACAAAACCAGCATCTGCTAAAGCATCAACAAGTTCGGGGAACTTAACTATTAGATCAGATCTTACAAATCCTCGGTGTATATAATCCTTTTTTTTTAATTCATTGCATAATTCCAAAAGCCTTTTATTATTTATATTTATTTCATCATCAAACCACATAAATGCATCAAATCCGAAATCTTTATTTAAATAATCCATTTCTTCAATTACTCTTTCAACACTATGCTGCCTAAATTTATTATACATTGGAATTTTTCTTCCACAGCAAAAAATACAGCTGAAAGGGCACCCTCTTTGGGTCATTATTGTTGTTGCTTTTCTGCCGTTTAGTTCATAATGATAAGAATTTATATCAAAAAAACTTCGGTCAGGTATAGGAATTGAATCAATATCATGAACGACTTCTGAATGAATCCATTTTTTACCTTTAAAATCTTTTTCCAGAGAGATTCTATCTCCCTCTCCAGCCCATATTAAGTCTACGGATTCTTCAAGAGATGCAATATTAGGATCATTTTTTATCTCTTTAGGCCCAAGTTTAATCATTGAAGAATAAACTGCAGAAGGATGAGCCCCGCCGATTATTGTAAATGAAGAGGGATTTATTTCTTTAATTATTCTGTTCATTTCATATACATAAGGGAATTGCGCAGTAGTTGAAGAAAATCCAAAAATTTTAAATTTATTTGCTATTTCTTTTATTTTTTCTTTGTATTCTTTGTTTCCACACAGATCAAAAACATTTATAGCATAACCTTCATTTCTCATTGCTGTTGCAACATTCAGCAATCCTACATTAGGAAATACCCTTTCATCTATAAGAAAAGGAGAAGGGGGGTTAATCAAAGCTATTTTTTTGTTCATTTTCCTTAGATATATTTTATTTCTAAAAGAATTGATAGGTTTTTAAATATTGTTTAGAGTAGATATATACATTGTTCCTGAAGCCCATATTTTTCTAAAGACAAAATTTTGACTAAGAATTTGTATACAAATTTTTAAAAACTAACTTAATTACACTTAATCACCGAAACATTTTTAATTAGCTTTTCCATGATAAATATTCATTAAAAATAAGTTTAAAAAAATATGAAAATTGCAAGTATGAAGTCTAAGGATTTAAGGAATATAAAACCTGTTCCAAAAACAAAAGCAAAAAGAATTCTCTTTATTAATCCAAAAAGAAAAAATGTCATGTTTAGCTTTCCCCATAATGGGCTTGCAATGCTTGGCACATTGTTAAAAAAAAGAGGCCATGAAGTTTCTATTATTGACTATGCATTTTTATTTGAAGACCAAAAAACAGATATTTCTTATTTTATAGACCGGTTTAAACCAGATATCATAGGTATAAGCATTTATACTCCAAATGCAAATGAAGCAGAAGCTCTTCTTTCAAGAGTTCACGAATTATGCCCTAAAATACCCATTTTAATGGGAGGACCTCACGCTACTCTTTATTCAGAACTATTGAAAGAGGACAAAAGAATTGATTATATAGTTAAAGGTGAAGCTGAGCCCGTCATCATACCTTTAATAGAAAATGCCAAAAAAGAGAAATCTCCAGTTATACTTGATCCTAAAGAGATTGTGGATATAAATGACCTTCCGTATCCAGATTATAAAATTTTCTACAAATGGCGGAATATGACACATTATCCTATAATGACTTCTAGAGGATGCCCTAACAAATGTAGTTTTTGTGCATCGTTTGGCCTGTCATATAGGAGATGGAGAGCAAGAGACCCAGAAGATTGCATAAAAGAATTAGAACTTGCAAAAAAAGAGATTTCTCCGCATCTAAAAATAATAGTTTTTGATGATAATCCTACTGTTAATAAGAAAAGATTCCACCAGTTTTTAGACCTTTATTCAAAAAGAATAAAATCAGAATTAGTTGTTGTTAATACTCGTGCAGATGGAATTGATGAACAATTTTTAAAACTAGCTAAAAAATGCGGTGTTCAGCAAATCTCCCTTGGTGCAGAGCATGTGCATCCTGAAGTGTATAAACTTATCAATAAAGGAGAAACAGTAAAGCAAATAGAAGAGGCTTGTAGATTAATCAAAA
>JAUYDD010000010.1 GCA_030704765.1 Nanobdellota archaeon
GAATAAATTTAGCTGAAATCAAAGAATCCATTACATACAAATTTAGTTATTTACTAAAATTATTTATTAGAAATCCTTTTAGGTATAAACGTGAAATCTTAAAGACAATCAAACAGATCGTAAAAAAAATTGTTAAAAAAATACACCCGAGAAAACAAAAAACCACGGGCAAATATAATTATAAAAGCGAAAATCTAATTCTTACAGGTCACAACCACTCTCTAAAAATTATCGATAAATTTCATAATAAAGAAAAAATAAAAATTGAAAATAATATAAGAATACCTATTCCAAAACTATCTAAAAATGTTATTGGCATAAATATAATTCTTTATTCACCTGATAAAAAATTAGATGATTCAATTAATATTTCTATCTTTTCTCAAGATGAATCCCGTTTAGAAAAAAGTTTCATTTTCAGGAATAGTGAAACAAAAATAATTAATGAATCTATTTATTATTTTGAATTCAAAAATAATACTGAAAATTTATATTTGCAGATAGAAACCGAAAAGCATAGAAATTCAATAACACTAATCAATGAATTACTTATTGTGGAAATTCTTAATAATAAGATAAAACGTTTTTCTTTACCTACACATACCCCCCCAAATAAACCTCTTGTTGCAGGAATTTTTGATCAATTCTCCTATCAATGTTTTAAGTATGAACTCAATATTTTTCTTCTAACTAAAGAAATATGGCATAAAGAGATGGAAGAATTAAAACCTGATTTCTTATTTGTTGAGTCAGCATGGAGGGGAAACAATGGTAACTGGAACAACCTTTTAACGAATTACTCTAATTATGAGAATAATCCTTTAAAGGATTTATTGGCTTATTGTAAGAAGAATAATATTCCAACGGTATTTTGGAATAAAGAAGACCCACCAAATTTTAATTTATTTATAGATGTTGCGAAAGAATTTGATTATATATTCACAACCGCTATTGAATTAGTTAATGATTATAGAAGAATATGCAACCATGATAGGGTTTATCCCCTTATGTTTGCAGCACAACCAAAGATACATAACCCTATTGGGAAAAAAGAAGAGATAAACTTGGATATTGCTTTTGCGGGAAGCTGGTATCGAGAAAAACATGAAAAAAGGAGGAACTCGCTACCAATATTGTTGAATGCTTCAAAAAAATGGAAATTGTATATTTTCGATAGACACCATTCACTTAATAAGGAAAAATATCAATTTCCTGATGATTTTTATGATTTCACTTATCCTCAAATTGACTATTTGGATTTAATTACTCTTCACAAGAAGTTTAAAATATTTTTAAATACAAATTCAGTGTCAGATTCTTCTACTATGTTTTCAAGAAGAGTATTTGAGGTTCTTGCGAGTTCTACACCTATTGTGTCAACACCTTCAAAGGGTATAGATGAATTATTTAATGGTATTGTTCCAACTGTTACCGATGAAAAAGAATGTGAAGAAGTTTTAAATAAATTAATGGGTGATCACTCATATAGAAAAAAAATTGGCCACAAAGGATATCGCGAAGTATTAATAAACCACACATATGGGGAAAGAACAAAACAAATCCTTGAAAAAATTGATTTATTAAATAAATCAGGTTCATTTGATTCTACTCCAAAGGTATCCATTGTATTGTCAACAAACAGGCCTTCTTTCGTTGAAAATATCAAAAAGAACTTTTCTCGTCAAGTCTATAAAAATATAGAGTTTATATTGATACTTAATAATGACTCTTTTGAAATTGATAAAATAAGCGCCAATTTCAGTGATTTTGAAAATATTAAGATTTTCCAAATACCTCAAGATAAATGTTTAGGTCAATGCCTGAATTATGCCATTGAAAAAATGACTGGTGATATTTTATTAAAAATGGATGACGATGATATTTACCTTGAAAACTATACGTCGGATATTATTTTGCCATTCATATATTCAGATGCTGAAGTAATTGGCAAAAGTACATATTTTGGATATTCAGAGGAACTAGACACATTGTTCTTAAGATCTCCAGGTAAAGAACATAGATACACCAACTTCATTGCAGGCCCTACATTCTGTGTGAAAAAAGATGTCTTTAATAAATTGTTATTTCCAGAGGTACACGGTTCTGGCACTGACACACAATTTCTAATAAAATGCAAAGCCGCAGGGATAAAAATTTATTCTACAGATTGTTACAATTTTGTGCAAATAAGAAGAACTGATGCATCGTCGCATCTATGGAAAATGAGCACAAGTGAATATATATCAAGATGTGAGAATGTGTCTAAAGGTTTGAATCTGGATATTGTCAGGTGTTAATATTGAACGTTAGAATATTAAATAATTTACATATAGTAAATAAAAAGATAAGGAAAATGAAAAATACTGTTTACGTCCTCGCCCTTGGCTACATCGGCTTGCCAACCGCCAGCACCTTTGCCACTCACTGCTTAAAGGTTATCGGTGTAGACACCAACCCGGAAATTTAGAGTCGGTTGCACTTACTAGTTGGATTCAAGCATTTATTTTGCGAGGTTAATTTATGGATTCAATTTGCGTCCTCGGTTTGGGCTACATCGGCCTCCCAACCGCCAGCACCTTTGCCACCCACGGATTAAAGGTTATTGGCGTTGACACCAACCCGGAAATCGTAAATGGGCTTAATAACGGCAAGGTTCACCTCTTCGAGCCCGGCTTGCGCGAATTGGTTCAGGACGCATTGAAAACGGGCAATTTAGTGGTGCGCCCCCAGCCCGAACCTGCCAACGCGTT
>JAUYDD010000064.1 GCA_030704765.1 Nanobdellota archaeon
ATATATCAAAAAAATCTTTCATAAGATTTTTTGGAACATTCAAAATCTTTTAGAGATTTTGAAGTAATTGCCTACTCCATCCTGAAGGATGGAGTTTGATCGGCGATTTTTCTGATTCGGAAATTTTTAGGATGCTCGAGAATTGAAAACTGTAACATTAGCTACGACCACATGATGAATCATGAGGTTTTCAATTCTCGACATAAAAAGCAAAAAAGAGTGTATTAATCATACTCTACAGATATTTATATAAATAAACAATTTCTTATTATATTATGGAAGAGATGAAAAATAATAAAAAAGGCTATTATATTGGCCTTGCCCTTACTTTAATAGGATTATTTATGCTTATCATAAAATCAATTGATTATATTTATCTTAAAGATGGCCTATCTTCAGGTGTAACTATCTTCGGATTTATTTTTGTATTTATAGGCCTAATTTTAATAAAAATTCGGGATAAAAGAGGACAAATATTAGTATGATAATCGGAGTCATTGGACCTAATAAGTTTGAACATCTATTGCAAGTCAATGAATATACAATTGAAGATATAAAAGATAAATTAGATTATCTGGCAAAAGACTTAGCAAAATCAGGTCATGAAATACTTTTGACCCCTGACAAGGATTCTGTCTTGTACTTTATTGGCAAAAGATATATTGAGAATGGTGGAAAAAGAGTCAACCTTCTTATACCAAAAGAAGAGCATGATTATCTTAAATATCTTGATATAACTTTAGGTGATATTATAAACTGCAATCTCTGGAGGAACAAACCTGCAAGATTCAATGAAGAATCAGATATTATTGTTTGTGTTGGATTTTCTGGCATGGCCTTGGCTGAAATTGGATTTTCCAAATATTACAATCCCAAGACAATCTATATAATAAAAGATTTCATATCAAGTGAACTTCCAAAAGAATTGCATAACAGCCTGAAAATTAAATATCTCAAGCTTTCTGAACTAAAAGAGGTTTTGAAAGGGTTGTAGAAAGAAGTCCTACCTGTAGAATTTCTAAGTCTTTCATAATTGAAAGAGTTATTTATATTAAATCAAAGAGATTCATGCCTAAAAAAATAGAAATTGAAAGATTAGATAATGAAGGAAAAATAAATCTTGATTTAAAATCTGTGAATTAGAAGATGTTAGAAAACTTCTATTTTATAAATTTTGTAATTGCTTTTTGGTATCATCATTATATCAAAGAAATATTAGGTTCAGAAGAGGATATTGATAAAGCTTTTCCTATCATTGATGATTTTTCAAATTATTTTGTGAATAGAAAAATATAAATTTATCTTAACTAAGAATAACTTCTCCAGTAATCTTTTCTTTTTCTTCCCAAACTCCTTTTTCCTCGCCAATATCTCCATTATTCATATCATCTTTCATGTCTGTTTCCATTCCGGGTTTGCCTTTTTCAGATTTCATCATCATGCTAAAAAATGATTTCATTAAGGTTTTTGCATCTTTCTTGCTTGTCTCAGGATAAATTTTAGCAGAATTCAAGATATCTCTTGCTTTAAAATACATTTTCACACCATTAACAACATCTTTTATATTTTGCATTGGCTGAGTTTTTCTGTCCCAGGGCGGGCTTTCTATTCTCTGCCCTCTCATTTCTTTTTCTTGTGTATATATTATATCAAAAATCTTCTGAAATTCAATATCAACTTTTATATCTTCTTGTGGAACTTCTTCTGGAAGCATAGGCTTGACTTTCAATATATCGTTCTCATTCACTTGAACATATAGATTAAAAACAACTGTTTCATTGTCAATTAACCTTATGACAGCATCTAAATTTCCATCATATTTTTTAGTTATTTCCCTTATATTGTCCATAAATTTTTTGTCCTGCTTTATGATTTCTCTTTCCTCTGCTGTTGGCCCTTCTTCATTTTTTCTTTCCATTTTTTGTTCTGGAGAGCCAGGAAACTCATGATTTTTCATTGCTTTTTTCATTTCATATCCTATAAACTCTTTAGTAGGAAAAACCCATGCTTTCATATATGGAGAAACAACCTTTACTTCTTTATCCATGCCAGGCAATTTTACGGTTTTTATCTCTTCCCAGAATTCTATACTTCCATATTCACTGTCATATTTTACATTAATCAAATTGATATCCGGCAATTCATCGATTCCAAGGCACTGCATCCTATATGCCATTTCTCTAGAATTATCAACATCTTTCCAATAGAGTTCAAAGATTCCAGACACTGATTGTTCCCAGTTTTCTGCAGAATTAGCTAAATATTTTTCAAAAAACCAGTTAATAAATTCCTGATTAAAACCTTTTTCAAATTCTTGCCTTTGTTTTTTAAAATTTTCAAAATCATTCTTACACCAATCAGACTGCCCTCCTGAATAATATTTATTTTTTAAATACTGGATTTGTTCAAAAGGGTCTCCCCATCCTCCAAACCAGATAAACCCTTCTGTTTTTCCCTGGCTAGTCCTGCAGCTTCCTCCGACCTGAAAAACTCCTTTTTCTTCTTTATTCTCATCTTTATTTTCAAACTCTTTCCACCAATCCCCTCCTTGCATACATTTTTCAACACAATCATCTTTAGGTTCACAAGTTCCTTCACATTTTTTTTGCGCTTCTTCTACTGCACAATCAAGTTCTTCTCCACACTCTCCTCTTATACATTTTTCAATACAAGGCCTGATGCATTCTTTTTTGCATCTTTCTTTGTTTTCTTGGTTTCTTCTTTCATCTTCTTGCCTTCTATCATCTTCTATTATGTTTTCTCTTGGTTGTTGATTATCTTGAGGCATTTGCTGTTCTTGAGATAGAGATGGTTGATTTTCTAGTAGCTGATTTTCTATCTGTTGTATTTGTTGATTCTGCTCTTGATTTGGTTCTGGCTTGTTTGTTTCGCTTGGTGTTCCACTTGGTTGAGTTGAAGATGTCATTGGTTCAGATGGAACTTCTTCTACATCAAATCCTGTAATAGCAAATCCTGTAATACTCATTTTTGAAAAAAAAGCTATTACAGACCTAAAAATAATATTTCCTGTTGTTCCAGGTTCAGATTCTTGAGTTTCAGGACTTGGTTCTGGTTCACTTGGAGTTTGCTCTTGCTCTTCTTCATGTTCTTCAGATGAAATTTCTTCTACAGGCTCTGTAATGATGACTTTAGGAAGCATTTGACATATTCCATTATTGCAAATATTATCACTTCCACAATCATTTGCACTTAAACACTCATTTCCTACAATAACTTCATCCTTAACCTCTGATTCTTGCTGACACTCTCCTGTTTTTTCCCAAAATCCATTATTGCAAATTTCAACAATCCTTCCATCTGATTCGCATATTCTTTCATCTCCATCTGAACATTCTAATTCCCTGCATTCTTTCAATCCAGTCACTTTACATTTATTTTCCATGCATTCTACTATACCGCATGCAGGCTGCCTGCAATCTTCATTCACCTTGCAAGATTCTGTTTCTTCTAAACAACTTGTCTCTATTGGACAATTAGTTTCATTATCATATCTGCTGAAGAATACCCTGCTTCCTTCTGAACATTCTATTGGAGGAAGTTCTTGGCAAATCCTAGAAATATTTCTAACAACCTGTTGTATTTCTTCTCTTTGTTTACACTCCTTTTCAATACAATAAAAATCAACTTCCATTTCTTTTGTTTCATTTCCCTCTTGCATAATATTTTTTCTTTTACCGCAGATTTTTCCCCCACATTGGCCATCATCACAATCAATTGCTTCATTTTTATTATCATCTATATTATTATCGCAGATTTCTTCTCCTCTTTCTTTAAATTCTTCAATAAGCCTTTTTTCATATTCTATTTGAGTAAAATAAAACTCTTTCTTATCATAACCAGAAAATAGGTTCAGGTAGAATTGCTTTCTTTTTTCATAATTACTTTTGCTTAATTCTTTTGCTTTTTTCTTTTTTTCTTGTTCTTGTTTTATCCAACCATAATTCTGATCAAATTCTTGGCGTTGTTCTTGAGTCATAGATTCTGTTTTAGATTGAAAAGTTTTGTCAAGTTCTTTCCAGACATCATTTGATTTTTGGCTCCAAGCCTCATTTAATGGCCAGAGCTTGTTTTTTGATGCCATGATGGAATCAAAATTTTTATTGCCACATGACTGTTTTATTTCATCCACTATTCTTTTAACTTCTAGCTCGAAATCAGCAGAATCCATATTTTCAAAACTTTTAGGGGAAATTGCACTCATTTCTCCTTCTTTAAGCTTAAATCCAGGCCCTCTTCCCTCAAACCTAAAATCTACATTTATCCAGTTCCATTCACACTCATCACACATCTCCAATCTTGCAATCACTTCAAAATTATCTCCTTCACAAAAACTAATCTCCTGAACAAACAATTTCTGGGTATTTCTTTTGTTTTCAGTGCCAAAAATACCACCCATTATATCTTCGCATTTTCCTCCGCTTTGCCTAAAGTAAGATTCAAAAACTCTTTCTGCATTTACACTCTCTTTAGCCAAAGTTTCTGCATTTCCAGATGAAGGATCTGAATTAAAAGTCTGTGCAAGAGCCTTAATATTGTCTATTTTATCCTGAATATTTAATTGCTCTTCTGGTTTTTTGAATTCAATCTCAAAATTCAATCTATAAATCAATTTTCCCTCTAAATCTTCTAATTCTTTATTTTTATTTTTCTCATCTTCATTTCCATTATCTTCTTTAAATTCTCTCTTGCTAAATATAGAAGGCCAGGCATTTAATCTAATCTGAATTTTTCTTCCATCAAATACTATTTTTCTCCAAGCTGGGACTGGGTTGTCCATCTTTTTTTCTTTTTCTTCATTCTCAACCCACACCCATTTTGTTTCTTCTGTTGGCTGTCCTAGAACAGATTTTAATTGCTCTTCTTTTAAAATTCCACCCATTTCCTTGCCAGTCGCTCCTAAAACTTCATTCATGTTTTCTCTAACAGCAGAACTATAAATCAAAAACTGGACATAATTTATATTGCCTGTTTCATATTCTCCTGCATAATTTGTAAGCTTTTTTATTTCAGAATCAATAGAAGCAGCAGAAACCATTATGGAAAGCATTATGATTGAAAAAATGCTTATTGTAATAATAAATTGTCTTTTCATCTCTTTTTTAGCTCTATGCTGATTATAAATATAAGAAAAACCCATATTTAAATGTTTTTTAATGGGTTCTGGAAATTAAAAAGGTGATAAATTCATTAAAATTTTGTATTCTTCGAATATAAATTAATCATTTTATTAATTGATAACAAATTATTAAGCAGAGGTAGCAGTTATTATCGATAAAAGCATGTTTCACCACCTGTTGGTTTAACATAACCTTTAATGGAGTTCTGTTAAGTTCTGTTTATCAATATCTCAATAAATCTATAAGCGAGGGCTAGTGTTGCTCTTTAGCCTGAGTTTGTTTTTCAGTACACCCTCTTGTTGCTAATAGTTATTTTAATTTTTCTTTATTAATCTTAATTATTATCTGTCCAATATAGCAGATAAGAGAAGCAAGTAGAAGTGCAGGTGATCAATTTTGTTGAGCCTAAATTTGAATATTTTTCTGAATTTTTACAAAAGATTTATGATCTAATATGAAAGTGTATTTAAGAGCAGATGTTCTCGCTGTTAAATTACAGAGATATGAAAAAGTTAAAAAATCAGCATTAGAGAATCTTTCTTGATTTTTTGGAAAAACAAGGTTTTAAAAACCTTATATCATAATAAATAATACCTTAAAGGGAAAGAGTTCTTGAGAAATATGACAATTGAAACAGATCCTGTTAAATTAGAAAAATCTAGAAAATATGCAGATAGTCTTAGTAATAGTTCAGAAAAAGTTGATACTTTTAAAGTAGTTTCTGCTTTAGAAATTCTTGCTTTGGCTAATGAAGAAACAAGATTTAGGAAGGTTGTTGATGCTCAGGTTCAACAATTAAAAAAGGATGGAAAAATTGATGAACCATATTCTTTTGCTGAATGGTTATGTATGGGAGTAGATCATGGCTTTGCAATAATAGAATCGCTTTCTTTGGCTATTCAACCAGGAATTAGTGTTGAAAGACTTCCTGTTAAGACTACTCAGGAATTTTTTCAAAGATTATATGGAAGCCATTTTTATTTAGGTGATAAAGCAATGCAAAATTAGTGATAACAAATAATTCTACAACTCTCCTAATTTCTTTTCATGCTCTTCTAGCTTTTTCCTGTATTCTTCAAGTAGTTCTTCATCAATATCTTTTAATAATCTCATTCTTTTTTCTAAATCAGCAATCAAACTTCTCTCTATTTCTTTTACACGATATCTTGCTGCTGTTTCTTCTTTTTTACTTATTTCTCGGTCTAGTTTTTCAAAGTGTTTTTCTATCTGTTCTTTAATAGACTGTATTGATTTTTTCAGCCTTTTATCTCTTTTTACCATCTTTAAGATCTTTAATTAATTTTTTTGTTAAAGATAACAGTCTTTTACCTTCTTCTACGGAAAGGTTATCTTTTGAGGGCTTGTCATTTTTAACTCTTAAATAAGCTTCATAATACTCGGAGTTTTCTGATATTTTTATTAAAGTTAGAAACTCCTTTTTTGAACATTTTTTATTTTTTAATAAACAATCAATAAGATAAAGCTCCCGTAATCTTAAAATTATTGAATATGCTGTTCCATCCAAAACTTTTTCATTATATTCTTCGCTAAAATAAACAGAATCTTCATTAATTTTAGCCACACTTTTTATTTCTTCTAAATATTTGTTTAAAGTAAAGTTTGGCAGTAATTTTTTATATTTTTCAATGAGATCATTGTTGAGTATGGTTTTAGATTCTTTAATCTGCGATAAAAGAAAAGGGCTTTTTTGAATATTTTTTTCAAAACTTTGTTTTGAAATAGCTGTTATTTCATAGTCTTTATATTTAACCAATTTATCAGTGTTATTAGTTATTATTAATACATCGATATCACTTTTAGGAGTTTCTTCATCTCTTGCATAGCTTCCTGTTAAATATATCCCTATTACATCGCTTAACAAGTTTTTTTCCTCTAAAATCTCAAATATATCCTGGGTGATAGATTTTTCAATAAGCTGGACTCTTACCTTTTTATTTTCCCATTCTTTTGGAAGAATAACTCCTGCAGAGTTTCCAAGTCTAAAGGCCTGTTTAATCAATTCTGTCGGCATTTTTATGAGTTTTTAGTCTTATTGTCAATTTATTTATTATTTATGTTTATACATGTATAAACACATATTTAAAGGCTTTGGTTTTTGAAGAGGGATTTTTTCAATGGATAAATGATAAAGTTTTTATTTAAAAACCTAGGAAATTTCATTAAACTAAGTTTTTTGCGAGGATTTCTCTATTTCTCTTAACCTACAACCCATGTCTCGGTTTCTTGGGCAACAGAAGTTCCAGCTGTTAAATTGAAGAGATATAGATAAAATCCAGTAAACCCTATAAATTTTTTAGCTCTAACACTTATAAAAACAAGTATTCTTGTGGTTGATTAGAGAAATATTTTTAAACCAGTGTGGAAGAAGAGTTCTATAGAAGATGTTATACAACCGAAATGCAGTAAAAAATAGAATCCCTGTAACAAAAGATCAAATCATGTGGGCAAGGAGATTTCCTTTTTTTAAGATATCAGCAGAATTGAGATGTTCTTTTGAAAGGGGAATCAAAAAAGGGTCTAATAATTTAAGAAATATTTTAAATACTATTGCAAAGATCTCAAGACAAGTAAGTTATGATTATGACCACAGACACGAAGGTATTAGAACTGCATCTGAAGTTTTTAAGGATAAAACAGGACATTGTATAGAACAGAATATTTTACTCTATTCTGTGCTTAGGTCTTTAGGGATTTTTACAAGATGGACTGTTTTTAAAAATCCAAAAGGTTATTCAATCAGTTTAGAGGATGCAGGATTTCATCCTCTTTTAAGATTTGAACAAAGAGGAGAAATATATTTTGCAGATCAGGTGAGCAATGGAGTAGTCAGACAAGACTCGAGGTTTAGATATGCAACAAGGCAGGATATAAGTTTGAGGGAGTTTTCTTCTTTCTGCTTATTAGATGGAGGTGATGATTGCTTGCAACACAGAAAATATAAAAAATCAAAAATATGGTTTACTGGATCTTTAGTATTAGACCCTAATAATTATCCTGTTTATTTTTCAGAGGCAGAGGCAGAGTTACAGGAAGGGAATTTAAGAAAAGCTAAAGAACTTTGCAGAAAAGGCATAAGAATTGCTCCAGATTTATTAGACTGTTATGACGGATATGGAGATTTACTTTTTAGAGCTGGTGAGATAGATAGTGCTATAAGACAATATAAGAAAGCAGTTAGCAAAGAAACTCCTGATGTCCAGGTTCTTTATTCATTATCAAGAAGATTAAAATATCTTGGAGAAAAAAAGCTAAGAGAACAGGTTTGTCATAACCTTGAGGAAAAACTTGGTGGTGAAAACCCGGATTATTGGACAGGCAAATCTGGAAAGTGGATTTATATATAGAATAAATAGTTCTAAAAACTATTTTAAAAAAATTTAAAAACTAACGGTTTCTGAAAATCAAAAAGTCCTTGTGTTTACCACATGTCAGAAATCAAAGATTTCTGAGCACCCTAAAAATCTTCTGAGAGATTTTTAGTGCCTTAAAAGGCGTGGTTGTTTAGGACTTTTGGATGATCCAAAATCAAAACCATTAAATATAACCACTCATAAATGATGTGGTTTTGATTTATGGACATAACAAGAGGGCATCATTAGATGAGATTATAAAGAGAATGGATGGTGTTGATTGGGATGAGATTCCTGATGTTAAGTGGAATGAAGATCTATTAACTATTAAAGAAAAATTATTTAGAGAATTTTTAATAGGCTTTATGATTCTGGTTACCCTGATTTAGGGCTTGTGCTTGACTTAGCTTGTGGCACTAGTATTACTTGCGTATATCCAAATACAGTTGGATTTGATGTTGACTGGAGTGTTATAAAAGAATTAAGAAAACAAGGTATAAGAGCTATACAAAGAGATATGAGATTTTTACAAGCAGGGCATATAAGTTCAAGAGTGGGTTTAGATGACAACAGTGCTGATAGTGTAACTTGTTTTTATCCCCCAGCTAATGATATTTTTGAAGATATGCCTGACCCTAGTAATTGGGAAGAATTCGAAATAGACAGATTTTATGATGATAAACAACCTTTGACAATTCCGAGAACCCTGCAGCAAAGAATGGTGCAATATAGCGTAGGAGTTGCAAAAAAGTATTTTATATTGCATGAAGCAAAAGCTGTTGGAGAAATCACTGGGAGTCATGGTTTAAATCCTGAATTTTTAAGTGTCTATGGTCTTAGAAATTTAAAAGAAATTGATTTAGAGAAATGTGGTAAGCTTTTAGTTATGGAAAAACATAGTTAATTTAAAAAACTATGCTGCTTGAAAAGTATTCCGAAGGTTTATTATAGCATTACAATAATTTTCTGCACTACACAAGTGAGTCATCCAATCAGAATTTCCTTTTAATTCAGATATTCTTACTTGCTGGCAATAATAATCAAACCTAGCTTCATATACTCTTCTCCAATTATTTTCTACATTTTTGGGATGATTTTCTTCTGCATATTGTTTATAGAATTCTGCTTCTTCATTTAAAGATTCTGAAGCTTGGACTAATGTTTGAAGATTATTAGAATCAAATTCTCCTCTAAGAAAGATTAACATCTTTACAATTTCAGGGTAACTTTTTCTTAAACGTTCAAGTCTTATTTCTTTTGCCATTTTCTATCCATTAATCAGAACTCTTTTCCCTAAATCCTGGAATTGGATAGATAGAACGTTTATAAATGTTTCTAAGAAAGGGGCTTCATCCGAAATAAAAATTTGGAGGCATTCGCCTCTTAATCCTGAGAAATTTCTTGTCCGTAGTCCGAAGAAATTTCTCTAATTCTTTAGGTAATCTCAAAAATTTAAATAAAGTTGCAAAGCAGGATTATAGTTCCATCTAAGAAGAGCCACTTATCATCTCTAATATTATGCCCTGACATAAAGAGGTATTTTCTTCTTCTGCGAATGAAGAAAGTATGCAACAATCTTGATATTATAAGCAACAAATCTCAACGCCATCTCTTTCCTTCTCATCTGCTTGCTTCTACAATAAAGCTTGTCTCCATATCTTCTCTTTAATGCAGAGAAGACCATTTCAATCTTTGATCTTTGGTGATAAATCGACATATAAATAGAATTTATTGTCCTCCAAAGATTAAATGCAAATTTCCATGCAGGCATGCTTTTTGGCTTGGCTGTTGAATTGCTTTTAAATGGAATGAATAAGGCTCCTTTTCTGTCAGCTACAAATTGAAAATGTTTTCTTGCAAGATAACCCAAATCTGCAACAACAACCCCTAATCTCCTGAAAGGCTTAAGCAGTCTTATAAAATAAGGACTGTCATGTTTTTTGCTATTTGTGATAAACCAGTTCAGAATTAGGTGCAAGTCTGAGCATGCCGCTATATGTATCTTGTCGCATTCTTTTTTTGATATCTCTTCTTGCACTCTTATGCAAAACCAGATGCTTCTTCCTATAACTCTTATTCCAGATGCGTCCATCATAATATTTAACCTCCTTTGGATATAGGGTTTAATCAAGCAAAAGTTAAATTTTCTTATCGTTTTCATGCTCAGCCTCTTCATAAAATCATTTATTGTGCTTTTCCCAGGTAGGATTTCAAGCCAAAAAAATCTGCATATTCTTGGGTCTTGTCTCATTTCCTTTTCATAATCCTCATAAGTTTTACGGAGCAAAATCCGTAAAATACATAAAACTAAAAGCATTCTATAATCATATGGAACTCTGCCTCGTCTCTTATGTTCAATAGATGGTAAGATAGAAGCAGTCCATACAAGTATTGTTAAGCAATACTCTAGAAAATCTTTGTTTATCGAGGAAGTTACCCGAGGGTTGAGTCTAGTAATAGGCTCGCCCATTTTTTATTTCACCTCCTTTTTGAGAATTATCATTACAAGAGATTCTCTTGTTTCCTTTTTATTTGTCGTCCCTGTCTTTTAACAGGCAAGAGAGAGAAAAGAGAGAGAAGTAAAAAACATTCATTCTTTATAAACTTGCTTATGGATTTACTCTTGCTTGACCTATTCACTGATTATTATTGGCGATATCAATAAGAAAAAGAAATTTTGTCTTGGACAATGGACAGATAAAATTTCAATAGATAGAATTAGTTATTTCGGATGAAGCCCACTTGTGGTTAGCTTTTAGTCAAAAGTTAACCATAGAAAAGGTATATATAAACGTTAATACTATAAAAACTTGACCTTTATAATAACCAAAAAGTTTATAAATATGTCCTTTCTAATAGCCTTATGAAAATAGATGAATTTAACCCTTGGTGGAAAACCAGGGAAATAGAAAGCATATTTGAGAATATGAAGAGAAGAGATAATTTTAATGAGATTGTTAAATATGTTAAATCTAAACAAATAATTGTGATAACTGGCTTGAGGAGGACAGGAAAGACAGTTTTAATGTATCATTTGATTGATTACCTGCTTAAAAATCAAGTTAAGGCGGAGAATATAGTATATTTTAATTTTGATTTTATGGTGGGAGATATAGAAGGAGTGTTTGATAGATACAAGGCAATAACAAATATAGACTATAAAAATGAAAAAATTTATGTTTTTCTTGATGAAGTCCAAAAATTAAAAGACTGGCAGAATAAAATAAAAATATATTATGATTTATACCCAAATATAAAATTTTTTGTTTCTGGCTCTTCGTCATTATTCATAAGAAAAAGAACAAAAGAGAGCCTTGCTGGAAGGAGTTTTGATTTTCAAATCTCTCCATTGACTTTCGTAGAATATTTAAAGCTTAAAAATGAAGAAAAAGCAATAAAAAATCCTGTTTTATATAAGAAAGAGATTAGAGAAGAGCTTAAGGAATACATAAAAACAGGGGGATTTCCAGAGCTTATTTATGAAAAGGATAATTTAAATATAAAAAAATATGTTAAGGAACTTGTTATAGATAAGATAGTTTATATAGATATTCCAGAGGTATTTAAGATAGATGAACCAGCATTGCTGCAAACACTAATATCAATAATTTCTTCATCTCCTGGGATGATTATGGATTATGATTCAATTGCGACTGACTTGAAAAGAAATAGAAAAACTATCTCAAATTATTTATTTTATCTTGAAGAAGCATTTTTAATAAAAAAAATTTATAATTTTTCAAAGAATAAGCTGACTTCTGAGAAGAAATCAAAAAAGTTTTATCCAGTGACCACTTCTCTAGCTTTTTTATATGATTCTGATTATGGAAAAATAATAGAATCAGCAGTTTTGCAGAATTTTAATTTTAAATTTTTCTACAGAAAAGCTGATAAAGAAGTTGATTTTATTGGAATAGATAATAAAAGCATTTTGCCTATAGAAGTAAAAGCAAGAAAAAATATCAATAAGGAAATGGAAAAAAGTTTGCTTGATTTTATGAAAAAATTTAAAGCTGAAAAAGGGTTTATAATCACAGAAGATTATGAAGAAGAGAAAAAAGCAGAATGGTTTGGAGCAAAAGGAAAAATAAAATTCATTCCTCTATGGAAATGGCTTTTGGAAAGATAATAGGTACTGAGAATGGTGAGAAGCTGTGGAAAAAAGCACTTAAACTCCTTGAAGGAGAGATTGTCCAGAAAGACACCAAGAATGTCCTTGGTGTTATTTTAATGGGGTGGTGGAGTGAAGAAAGGGGGAGTAAATAAAAATGGATTTAAAAGAAAAAGCACTAAAAATAGCAGAGAGATGCCATAAAGGCCAGAAAAGAGAGAATAGTAAAGATGACTATATAGAACATCCAAAAAGAGTTGCTGAAATGGTTTCTCAAATCACAGATGATGAAAATATAATCTGCACTGCATATCTTCATGATGTTATTGAAGATGCAGAATTGCATAAACCCAGACAATTAACTAAAATAGAAGAAGAAATAAACTCCTTAAATCCCGAAATCTTAGAAAATGTCAGGCTTCTCTCGCATAATGGAGAAGATTATCAAGAATATATTAAAAAAATTGCAAAAAATAAAATATTAAGAATAATCAAGATATGCGATATCATTGATAATATTTCAGATAATCCCACAAAAAAACAAAAAGATAAATATAGGAAGGCGTTAGTTATTTTGTTAAGGGAGATTCAATAATTATTCTATATTATAATTAATACTAAAAACTCTAATCTCATCTAATAGATATGAAAAAAGATAGGGCAAATATTATTATAGTACTTCTTTTGATAATTATTGGTTTATTATTAATTATTATTTTCAAGCCTATATTTACTGGAAAAATTATTAATGGACTAAATAATGATTCTCCAAAATTAGCTGATAATAATCGATGCCCTATAATTCCAACACAAGAATATGCTAAAGTAACAAGAGTGATTGATGGAGATACTGTTGAGTTTGAAAATGGTGAAAGAGTAAGATTAATCTGCATAGATACTCCTGAAAGAGGTGAAGAAGGATATTTAGAAGCAAAAGAATTTGTAGAAGACCTTATTCTTAACAAAGAGGTAAAATTACAAAGAGACTGCAATGAAAGAGATAAATATCAAAGATTATTAAGATATATATTTATTAAAGATAAATTTGTAAATAAAGAAGTTGTTCTTCAAGGTTATGGTAAATCCTATCCTTATTCAAATGATATTAGATTATGCCCTGAAATAATCAAAGCAGAAGAATTTGCAAAAAATAATTGCCTGGGTGTTTGGAAAAACTCAAAAGAATGTACTGGCTATGTTAGTAATAATAAAAATAATATAAATAACAAAATTGATTATAATAAAACCGAGTATAATAAAACCAAAGAGAATGAACAAGAAGCTGATTATGATTGTTCATCAAATATATATAATTGTGCAGATTTCAAAACCCAAATTGAAGCTCAAAGAGCTTATGATTTTTGTGTAAAAAATATAGGGAAAGATATTCATAGATTAGATCAGGATTCTGATGGAGTTGCTTGCGAAGGATTGAGGTGAGGAAAAAGGGATGTTGGTGTTGGAGTGGCGGGGTGGGTGGGGAGTAGTGGTGGTGTTAAAAATGGGGGGTGAATAAATAAAATTAAAACTTAATTCCTTCACTTCTAAACATATCTATTACATTTATACAATCAATATTATAATCCTTACAAATTAGAGGGATCTTAACCTTTAAACCTGCTAATTTTTCTTCGGTCACAACTATCCTTTTAATATTAATAAGTGTTGTTTGATTATTAGATGCCATCTCAACAGCTAAAGCTATAACAAATGGATCTGCATCATATTTTCTATCAACTTTAATTAATGAAGGATACTTTTGGAGGATTTCAGTGACTATTCTTATCTGTTCTTGAGTAACTTCTTTAAAAAAACCTTTTTTACCCCTAACCCATTTTAATAAATTATCATCTTGTTGCTTTATCTCGTTAAAAACCTCTTTTGGTGCAACAAGCAAACCTTTTTTAATTAATTCATCTAGTCTTTCCCAAACACTTGGATAAACATCTATAGGATTATGAATATTCAGATCAATTAAAGAACAGGTGTCGATGATATAAACATTATTAGTCATTTTTTTGCTTATTTAGAAGTTTGTTTAATTTTAAAGATTTTATAGATAAATAACCTAAAGCATCACTATAAGTTATATTCTTTTTTTCTAAATTATCTGCAACTAAAGAAATAAATTTGTTTCCCATTTCAGATATTCTTTTTGTCTCAATGGGAATATTACTTGATTTTTTTTCTCCTACTAAAACTGTTGATTTATATCTGTTTAAGATTTCTCCAAATAAATTTTCATTAATATAACCATATTGTAACATATTATAAAGAAGCATTGTTTTACTAACCTTATATTTATTAGATAAGAAATTTAATGTTTCATTTTTAATTAGACTATCTTTATTCTCTTCAAATATTCTTTTAGCTATCTCTTCAGGAAGTAAAAAATTAGAAGAAAATTTGTTACACCATTTTTCTATTTTATTATTACTATCTAATTCTGGAATATCAATTCCTGTTTCTCCTAATAAGACGTGGCCGAATTCATGCATTAAAGTAAATATTCTAGCATCAATAATATCTTTAGAATTAACAACTATTACTGCTGGTGTATCGTCTATTAAAGTAAAACCTCTTGCATCTTCTAAAGGCATAGAAATTTGAAATGGAAAAATATTAAATTTTTCAAAAGTTGTTCTTAGATAATTATAAAATTTGTAATGATTTTTGAATTTTTTTTGTTTATCCTCAGTCAAATCAAATAGCTTTCTGTAAAATAAAGATATTTCTTTTGGATCTTTAGAAATATCTACTTTTTCTATATTTATTTTTATCTCTTCATTAATAAAATTTGATAATTCTTTACTGATTCTTTGTAAACTTCTAGCTCTCCTAATTGCAAAAATTGTTTTCTTTTCAAACTTATTATCCTTACCTGAAATCATCCTAAAATCTTTAGGCAAAGATTTTTCTTCTGGAACTTTTGATAAAAAAAGTGAAGCAAGAGGCCTTTTTATAAGAGTTGTTAATTTTTCTAATTGTTTTAAAGTTGGTTTAGATTTTCCTGACAACCAATCGTCTATAAGATTTTCTTTACCACCTAATTTTTTTGATATTTCGGAGTACTTAAATCCAGCACTATCTATCCCCCATTTAATTATTTCAGGTTTAACATTTACATATATCGCTTTCTTTTTCATTTTTAAGCAATTATCCTCCTTTTGACTTTATACTTTCTAAATCTTTCTGTTCTTGTCCTAACCTATCCTTTAGATATTTAAAGGGCAATTTTTCAGTCAAATCTGTAACAATCTCTAGTATCTCCTTATATTCTTCAATATTATAATTTGTTGAAGATTGTTCTATACTGAATGATTTTGATGTATCAAACTGATTCTTTCCTTCTCCTTGTTTCTTGATGGTTACTTCGCCCCATCGTTTTTTCTGTACTTTCATTTTTGGTTTAACCTAAAGTATAATTAATGATTATACCATTATAAAGATTATTGTTTCTTGAGATATAAATAAATGTTTAATAGATAAAATTAAAACCCTTTAATTCTTGATATTTCTATAGGTGTTAGAGTATGCATGGAATATAAATCAAATAATAGTTACTCTCCACTTTTAACAAAATCCAAATATATGGTTGGTTTGCAGTGTCCGAAATATCTTTGGATATTGTTTCATGAAAAGCATAGGATTCCTGAGGCAGATGAAGAAACACAACATAGATTTGACCAAGGGCATTTAATTGGAGAACTGGCAAAGAAACTCTGGAGAAATGGGATAGATGTTAATGATGAAGATTTTATCAAATCTTTAAAGAAAACTGAGGATGCATTGAAATTAAAAGTTCCTCTTTTTGAGGCTGGATTTAAGCCTAAAAATGAAAGAATATATTCAAGAGCAGATATACTGGAACCTGCTGGAAAAGATGAATGGGATATTATTGAAGTAAAAAGCTCAACTGAAGTTAAAGATGAGAATATTGACGATGTTGCTTTTCAAAAGTATTGTTATGAAAAAGCAGGGCTAAAAATAAGAAAATGCTTTCTAATGCATATTAATAATGAATATGTAAGAAAAGGAGAGATTAAGAGAGAAAAGATTTTTGTCAAAGAGAATATAACTTCTGAAGTTCTTGAAAAAATTGAATGGATTCCTGAAAAAATAAAAGAGATGCTTAAGATTATTGATTCAAAAGAAATGCCTAATATAAAGAAAAATCTATCCTGTAAAGACCCCTATGAATGTCCATTAGTTTATGATTGTTGGGATTTTCTTCCTGAAAACAATATTTTTAATTTATACAGAGGAAAGAAAAAAGAATTGTTTGAATTATTGGAAGCAGGTGTGCAAGTTGTAAGTGATATACCTTCAGACTATAAGTTAAATGACAAACAGAAAATACAGCATCAATGCGAGAAAACAAATAAACCTTATATTGATAAAAAAGAAATCAAGAAATTTCTTTTAAGATTAAAGTATCCTTTGTATTTTCTTGATTTTGAAACAATTGGAACTGCAATTCCTCTTTATGATAATGCAAAACCTTATCAGCAGATACCTTTTCAGTTTTCTTTGCATGTTATTGAAAAAGAAAGTGCAAAGCCAAAACATTATTCTTATTTAGCTGATGGCAACAATGACCCAAGAGAAGAATTTATTGAAAAATTAAAAAAACTTTTGGGAACAAAAGGGAGCATTATTGTTTATAATCAGGGATTTGAGCAAGGAAGATTAAATGAGATTGCAGAATTTCTGCCAAAATATCAAGCCTGGGTAAATCAAGTTACAAAAAGAATGGTTGATTTATTAAAGCCATTCAGAGATTTTTGTTATTATCATCCAAAACAAAAAGGTAGTTGTTCAATTAAAAAAGTATTGCCTGCTTTAACCGGAAAGAGTTATGAAGAAATGGAAATTGCTGAAGGTGGAACTGCTTCTTTAAGATATTTATATTCTATTCATGGTTCTTATGATGGAACAAAGGCTACGCCTGAAGAAGTTAAAAAAATTAGAGAGGATTTGGAAAAGTATTGCATTTTAGATACTCAAGGGATGATTTGGATTGTGGAGAAGTTGAGGGAGAAGGCGAAGGGAAAGAATTAAAAGATATGTATTCTTAAAAAATAATATATCAAAATAATAAATATACAATATTGTGAAGATGGATAAAGAAATACTTATCAGTTATAATGATGTTCAAAACATGATAGATAAGTTATCTAAACTCTCATCTATAGAACAGACTAAAGAATTAACTAAATTTTATTTTGTGGCAAGATTTGACGTTTCTCTGGCAAAGTTTGAAAACCACTATGTTGATGGTAAAGATGATGGCGGAATAGATCTTTTTTATTCTGAGGATAACACATTCCATATTTTTCAATCTAAATTTACAAATTTTCCAAAAAAATGTAACATTGCAGATATAGAGCCCGATCTTATTAAGATTTTTAAGACAATTTCAATACAAAATCCAAACGAAGACGCTAAAGAATTTGTTGAATCTATAAAAAATAATTTAAATAACCCTGATAAAAATTTAGAAATTGTTTGGATAACAACAAATATCATTCAAGATTCTGTAAGAGAAGAAGCAAATAAAATATTCAATAAATTAAAAAGAGAGAATAACTGGAAAATTAATGTCGATTTATATTTTGTAGATAAGTCTTTTTTGGAAACTGTAATCTATGATTTAAAACATGGTTATGTACCTTATACTGGTAAAAAGGTTTTAGATATATTACCAAATGAACTAATTATACATAACGGTTCAAGTATAGGAATAAAATCTATAGTTTGTGTAGCAAATATAAATAATTTATTATCTTGGTTTGATGATGATCGCTATTGTGTTAATAATTTTTTACAAAAAAATGTAAGGGGCTTTGTAGGAGATACGATAATCAACGAGGAAATCGGTGAATCTTATTCCAAGGAACCTGATTTATTTTGGTTTAAACATAATGGTATAATAATTTTTGCTGATGATTTCTTTTTTGACAAAAATGAAAAAAAAATATTTCTTAGAAATCCTCAAATAGTAAATGGAGGGCAAACCGTTAAAAAATTGTATTCGATTTATAAAAAAGAGAATGGAAAAATTTCAGAAAGTTCTAGGGTTTTAATTAGAATATACAGGCTTGCTTACGAAAATTCAGAAACTTACAAAAAAAGCATAGATATCATTTCCGCATTAAATTCTCAGAATAAAATTTATAAATCGGATTTGAGGTCTAATGATCCTACTCAAGTTATGCTCGAAAATCATTTAAGTAAATTAAATTATAAGTATGAAAGAAAAAGAAGTGAAGGCATTAAAAGTACGAAAGATGTTATAAAAATGAGAGATCTTGCAAGACTATATTATTATTGCAAAAAGAATTCACCAAATCAAGGCATAATAGCTCAGGTAGAAGAACTTTTTGAGGAGGAAGATAAATATGAAGAAATTTTTGATCAAGATGAAATAAACAAAGAACTATATGCAGGTCATGTAATTATAAATTACTTGACATGTTGGAATATTGATTATAATATTAGAATGGTCAACAAACATCTTTCAAAAAGAGACAAAATTTTTTTTTACTTAATTAGATTTTATATAGTTAATGAAATATATCAAAAATTAAAAAAATGGAAAATTCGGCAATTCAGATTAGGTTGGCGTCATTGGGTAGAATTTTTGGAATCAAATGAATTCAATGACGCATGTTATCGTTTTTCTAAACCTCTTTTTAGAAAAGGTAGAGAAATGATTCCGAGAGATGAAGAGCCAAAAAATTTCTTTAGGAGAAAAGAAGTTATTGAAAAGTTTTCTAAAAAGACGAGAGTTAGTGAATTTAATAGGTTATTCGATAAAGCATTAAATAATTTTATTGAAAGGACCCAAAAATAAACTTATTTTAAAGGTGTTAGGATGATATCAACCTACTCGGATTTAAAAAGAAAAATGAAGAAATTGATGATTTAAAAGAATCAATAAATCAGATAGAGAAAGCTATTTCTAAAGATTAAATTGTGAAATCGCAGAAGGGGGAACAGCTTCTTTAAAATATCTGTATATGATTTTTGGAGACCTTGCTGGCAACATGCCATCTCAGCCAGAGGCTGAAAAGACATGCAAAGATTTAGAGGATTATTGCGGGCCGGGATACACAAGGGATGGTTGAGATTGTGGAGAGGTTGAGAGAAAGAGCGTGAGGTGTAATGATGGAAACTGCTGAACAATTTATCAAGAGAAAAGAACAAGAATACAGTAAAGAAAAAGGTAAGCCTATTAAATTTAAGGATATAGGAAGAAAAGGTAAACATCATTTTATTAGGGAAGATTATGTTTTTATGAAGCAATCAAATCTTCCTGTAAAAGTATTTATTTTTGAAAGATTAAGGAAGGTCGAAATTAACGGCAAACTTGCTTATAATAATTCAAATTTAGGAGCAATTGAATATAGAATAGGGTATTATATAATAGGAAAGATTGGAAGAATGAATGGAAAATGGACTTGGGGTCAATATTGTCCATTAATTCCACAAAAAGATTTTGAAAAGTTAATAAAACTTGCAAAAGAGAAAGGAGTGTTATTATAATTTTCTGTATAAAATGATAAAATTTAATATACTTTATGAGGATTTAATGGAAGCACACAATAGTAAGGAAGCTCAATATGATAAAGCATACAAAGAATTAATTTTGCCTACAAAAGATTCTTGGAAAGAATTAGATTCTATAATAGATTTTGTTAGAAGGTGGAATAAAAGAGTGCCTATAGGAAAAAATAAAGATAAAATCAAAGAAGTAATTTTAAGTTTAAGAAAGGAATTTGAAGTCTTTAAAAATTGTTGTATTGAGAATTTTGATTTTACACAAGAGAATATAGGGCTAATTAAGAAAATATATGATACACTCTCAAAAACGGTTTTAAAATCAACTGGAACAACAAAATTAATGCATGGAATGAATCCTAATTTATTTGTTATGTGGGACAAAGGGATATATGACCATTATGGTTGCTACCCTAATTCTACAGGATATATTCGTTTTATGGAATCTATGCAAGAAATAATAGTAAAAATATTAAAACAACATAATAAAGAAGAAATAATAAAAGAGACTAATAGAACTTTGCCAAAATTGGTAGATGAATATAATTGGATGCATTTTAGAACTTCAAAAGTTGTGTAAAAAGTCACACTAAATCAAGACTTTATACACAAAGCCAAGATGAGAGAAAGGATTAAAAAGCATAAAAAATCCATATTTCTGTTCTGTGGGGAAGAGATTTCTAAAAAACAATAAAATTAAAAGAATGAGAGATTTAACTTAAACATGGCGGAAGGAACAATTAAAGAATATCTAAATAAAAATATATCTTTGGAAACTTTAAAAATTGTTAATAAAATTTTAAAGATAAATAATTTAAAAGGAATTTCTAAATTTGCTAGAGTTCGAAGATTAGAAGCTTTAAATGAAGCTTTAAATTTTCCCACAGGACCAGATCAAAATTATAGAAAAACCACTATCTTATATGAATTAAAGAACTATGCTATAGCTATAGCAAAACCTGGAAAGGAAGCTGCCCCAGAGTATAAAAATTGTACTCATTATATTACAAGAGAGAAAACAAATAATCCAAATGATATGAATCCACTTATTCTTGAGAATAATAAAAAAATTGATAAGGATTTGACTTTTGAAGATATGTTCCAAAAAATTGAATTATTGAAGCATTCTGATTTATTTGGATTAGAATTATTAGGGATGTTACTTTATAGAGCTGCATTCATGTTAGATCATATTAAAGACACGAATGGTAATTGGCGTTACAACCCCCCTATAGAAATCCTAAAAATATTAGAAAACAGAATACCTAATGTTTCTGGAGTACCTCTAAGAGTTTTTATTCATTTTTTAGAGATTTTATCTTTAAATGAAGATATAAAAATATATACACTTGGTAGAAATGAACTAAAAGAAGATTATGGAAGAATAAATACACTCTTAACTTTTGTTCATTTGATAGCCGTATTGATAGAAAGAACTTCTATAGCTAAATTTGCTGGAAGTTTTGCAAGACCTCCTGTGGGAATGGCCCCTATTCCCAAAACAAAAATATTTGAAAGTTTTCCTTTATTAGATCCAGATTTTTTTGATATTTCTACTCAAGGAACTCTTTTAAAGGATTAATCTTATTTAACCTATCTCTTCCAATTTTACAGTATTCTGGGTTAATTTCTATACTTATGCTTTTTCTATCTAATTCTTTAGCAGCAGCTGCTGTTGTAAATGAACCTCCAAATGGATCCAGAATAATATGACCCGGATTAGAACTTGCTTTAATAAAAATTTTTATTAAATCTTTAGGTATTTGACAAGGATGAGGAGTTTTATCTCTACTAACATTTTTTACTATATTAAAATGAAATACATCGTAAGGCATTCTTCCAGGACTTCCATTTTTTACTAGTTCTTTAATTCTTTTATCTGTTGGATTTTTATAAGGAACTGCTATCTCCTTTTTATTAAAAGTATGAGGTTTTTCTCCTTTTACATAAAAGAGTATAGAATGTTGACTTCTAGTGAAGTTTGTTGGAGACATGCCCGTGTTCACAGGATAATGCCATGTCATCCAACGTTTAAATGTTAAATGTTGATCCAAAAATGGAACTAAATAAGCATTATTTTCTGGATAATTAAATAAGTATAACGCTGAACCCTGTTTTATAACTCTGATACATTCTATTAACCATTTTTTACACCATTCTATATATTCTTCTTTATTCAAGTTATCCTTATATTTACCATAATTTTTTCCAATATTGAATGGCGGGTCAGTTACAATCAAATCAATACTTTCATCAGAAAGTTTTTTTAATTCAATTAAACTATCTCCGCAAATTATTATATGATTTTTTTCCATTCTTTTTTACCTAAAATATAGATTTTTTATTTATATAAAAACATATGTGATCACTATTGAGTGATCAAAATTTTATTAAACTCTTATCTTTCCAACTCCAAAAATTATTAATACTTATAATTATATGATCTACAATATTAATTCCAATTATTTTAGCAGATTCTATTAATTTAAGGGTTATCTCTAAATCTTCATTAGAAGGTTCTGGATTTCCTGTTGGATGATTATGAACCAATATTATTTTAGCTGCACTATTTTTAATTGCAGGTCTAAAAACTTCTCTAGGATGGATGATTGAGGCATCTAAAATTCCTTTAGATATTAATTCTTCTCCTATGATGTAATTTTGAGTGTTTAACATTAAAATATAAAAATGCTCTTGCTTCTCATCTTTTAATCGCTCATGGAAATGAGCGAAAACATCTTCAGCACAGGTTATTTTTCTTTTATTTATATTGATTGATTGTATCAATTGATTGTATCTCTTTCCTAATTCAGCCATTGCTAATATCTGCATTGCTTTACTTGGACCAATACCTTTTATCTCTTGAATCTCTTTTAATGAACAATCAAACAGCTTGTCTAGGTTATATTCTTTTATTAGATTATTTGACATGTCAATAACATTTTCTCCAATGCTTCCTGTCCTGAGAATTATTGCAAAGAGTTCTGCATTGCTTAATGTTTCTGGTCCATATTTAAGAAACCTTTCCCTCGGTCTTGAATCTTCATTCATCTCTTTAATTTTCATGATAAAATATCCTTTTTTGTTTATTTAACTATTATTATGATTTCTTATAACACTCCAAATCACCTCAATCCAAACAAATATAATACCCATTACAAAAACTCCAAGCATAAAATATTCTTTGTGATAACATATAAGGTTTTTCAATTTAATCTCCTAAACTAGAGCTCTTAAGAGGATTTATCGACGAAGGATTTTCGCAATTTGATAAATCCTCTTGTTGAATGTGATTTTATTATAATAATAGTAGGTACAGACACTTTATATATCTTTCTGTACAGACATTATTACTTTAAAGTGGTTTCGGTACAGAAATGTTTAAATATAGTTAAAGACTATTTTTATTATGAAACTTCAAAAACAATTATCTAAAAAAAGAGGAGATAAAATATATCACAAATATGTAATTGTTATTCCTGAAGATAAAATCAAAGAAGCTGGTTTTCGAGAGGGCGAGGAACTTGAAGCTGGGGCTAAGAAAGGGGAGATAAGGTTGAGAAAGAAATGAATAAGAACTTAATACTTCTCCTGTCACTATAATGAGATGATTGAAAGAATTAAAAAATAAAAATTTATTTGAATAATCCCCAACAAATAGTAAATAAACCATAGAAAAACTTAATAAGTTAAGAATAGATATAATATTATGAACAGTAGCTCTTTTTTAATGTTAAGCAAAATTTGGAATAAATTAGGAAAACCTAATATGAATTTATTCAGAGATAGATTATTATTACAAAAAAAAATCTATTTATTACAAGAATCTGGATTTAATTTAGGATATAACTTTTCATTTTATTTACATGGACCTTATTCTAGTGATCTAGCTACAGATGGATATAAAATGAATTTAGGAGAAAATATATCTGATAATAATATGGATGATCCTGTTTTTAATAAACTTAATATATTAGAGAAAGGTCATGAAAATGATTCTTTTTGGTTTGAATTATTAGCAACGATAGTTTTTCTTAGAAAAAGAAGAAATAACAATAAGGAAGATATCCGTGCTTTTATAATAAAAAACAAACCATATCTTTATAATCAAGAAATATTTGAAACAGCCTATAATAAACTTATACAAGAAGGTTTAATGATATGATTCTATATAGATAATTTTTATTGAATTATTAAAATATTTATTAAGAGTTTCTTGTTCATCCTTAATTTTTTCATCTCCAGTAATAAAATATTTACATCCATTTGATATCGCTATAGCTAAAATTAATCGATCTCTATCTGTTTCGTCTACTGATCCTCCTAATCTTAATTTAGCATAACACATTTCTAGTATCTCGTTAAAATTTCTTTCAGGAAGAAGCATTTTACATTGATATTTTTCTAATAAACTTTTATAATTAAATAATAGTCTAGTATATTCTTGACATTCATTTTTCTGACCATAGTATATAGTAGAACTATTTTTTTCACAATCCATTTCTTTAACTGTCTTAATTATTTTATCTACAACTTCATAATCTATAATTGGACATATAACCATTTGGATATTTTCATGTTCTATTAAATCACTAATCTTATTATGATAAAGGTCATGCTTACCTTGTTCTAACAATTGCTCAATAAATCCACATGAATCTATCATTGCATATAGTCTTAAATCAGTCATCTATTTAATTAAAAATAGGATATAATAAATATTTATATAGAAGAAAAGATATTTAATATTCTATCAAGGTTATAAAAGTTAATTAAAATGTTTCAGAATTGGGCAATTATGAAATGTTTAATAATCTAAATGTTAAAATTGGGTTCTAATTGAATTATAAAAAACTACTGAATTGTAGATAATTATTAAAGTCATAATAATTAAAATAATTAAGATAACTTGATTAAGTGTTTCATTAAGTTTTTTTCTTTCATTTAGAATATGAGATAAAAACACAAACCATAAACCTAAAAATAATATTTTATATAAAAATACATTGAATTGATTAGCTAATTTATAATCATAATGTTCTCCACTAACAGAAGTTCCAATGCTAATGGGTTGATTTATATCAACACTATAATTTTTTTGCGCACTTACTAATAAAATAAAAGAAGTTAGTAAAATAATAATTATTAAAATAGTTGTTACCTGTGCTTTTTTCATATAATATAAAACCAATACTTATATTTAAATTTGTTTATAGATTGTAATTAGTTTCAATATTTACAAAAAGCATAGTAATCCTATTGTTTATAATTTAGTGGATTAATGAACTGATTAAAATTAAAGGTTTATGTTAAAATTGGTAAATAAAAATAAAATTACTTTAACACATTTCTCATTGTTCTATTTTAATCTACACTTATGGTTGTATATATGCTTTGAACAAAAGTATTTTCTACAGTTTTTGCATTTCTCTACACAATCAAAACATAAAGCAGTTCCACAATCTCCAATCCATGCAGAATGATTTTTGCAAACTACTTGAGTTCTTTTCCCACAATTGCTACAAAAATCCTTTGCTTTTAAGTCCTCAATAAATCTTCTTGTTTTAGCCCTTCTTTCTTCTTCTTTAATTACTTCATTTATTGCTTTAAATGGTGAAATTGCATTCCAAACCTTTCCCATTATAAATAATACCCCTCTTCATATTGTTAATATTGACAATCCACTATATATAGATTTCTATGATGTTTGTCAATAAGGTAAAATAATTCTAGAGAAATTAAAAGAGTTTCTTGACTTTTTAAATAAAATTACAAGTATAATGGCGGGATCTGATCTAAGATACTAAGACTAACCACACATATGGTTTCTGTTTTGATAAGATATTTTTATATGATGTTTAAGAAAATAATATAAACTCCTTCATCTTATATTAATTATGCCACACAAGAAGAAAAAATGGATTCAAAATATAACAACTGATTCTACAGCACCTCCTGAAGGAATATTCACAAAAGATGCTGCGACAATAGCTCGGGTGATGGCTAGGCCTGATGTCAGCCCAATGGGAATTGGCTCTGCCATTAGAATGGTTCAATATTTTATTAATAGAGCTGGAAAGGGGCTTTCCAGGAAGAGAAAAAAAGAACTGGAAAAAGCAAAAAAATTGCTTCAGAAAATGATTAAGAAAGAAAAGGGAATGATGAAGAAAAACAAGAAAAAAAGGAAGAAGAAAGTGAAGAAAAAATGATTGGAGTGAAAAGAAAATAATCTCTCAAAAAACTCTCTCATCACTCAAGATTCAAAACTCAAGACTCAACACACAAACCTAAGATTTTCAAGGCTTTTTCTATTTCTGAATCTATGTAATTATATTTTTCATCTGGAAGAAAATCCTTTTTTTCTAGCTCTTTTCTTAATTTTTTTGTTAATTCTTGTTTTATCTCTAGTTTATCTCTGTAATTCCAATTGCCTTGTTCTTTTATTTTTTCTGCTTGATTAAAGAGTATTTCTGAGTCTTTTGCATATCTTTCTGCATATATCTCATTTTTATTGACTATACTTCCTATCTTATGCCTTAAAGATAATGCTAACATGGTTGTTAATTCATCTAAAACCTGTTTTTTATTCATTTTTTATCTATTATACTGTTTATTTTATTTAATTTTAATTGGATTATATTTCTTAATTTTTTTATTATTTCTTCATTAATAGGTTCGTTATTTCTAATATCTTTTGCTATATTTTGCCCTATTAAAGTTTGAACCTCTTTGTTAGTCTCTAGAGGATCTACAGAAAGATTTTCCAAAAATCTTTCTATAGTGAGAAGTCTTCTTATAGAATCATAAAAGATTCTTGAATTTAGTTTTATTTTAAGAATATCTTCGGGCATCATTAATAGAAATCTTATATGATCTTTATTTAATTCAGTCTCTTTTGAAAGCTTGAATTCTTTATTTGAAACAAAATAATAAAACATGCTTCGAGTCATTGGGCAGAATTTTTGAAGTGATTTGAAATTCTCTTCGGAAATAGTCATTATATGAAACTTTAGTTCAAAATTATTTATTAGAGTTTTATAGATTTCATTTTCAAGGTTTTTTTCTGAGATTATGATTATATCTATGTCATTAAAATCTTGTTTTTGTGTCAAGAAAGAGCCTATGATAAATATCTGCTTTATTTCTTTATATTTCCTTAATTCTGAAAAAATGTTTTTGACTAAGTTTTTCTTAAAATCAGATATTTTAGCAAGATTGGAGGAATAATAAAGAGAGATACTCTTTTCTATTAGAATAACTTCTACTAAATCTCCTACTTCAAAATGCTTATGCATCTCTCTTGGGACATAAATCTGATTAAATCTAGTCCCTTTAGATACCTTATGCATAAATTTGATTTTTTTCATGTATGTACTAAGTACGTACTATTTATAAAGGTTGCGGATATCGAATTCTTCTCATTTACCCTTATCTTTAACAGGATTGCGAAGAGCTCAGCATCTGAGAGACTTTGAGGTCCATATTTTAGAAATCTCTCCCTTAGCCTACCTTCTTTTGGAAAATCTTTGATTTTCATTTTATGATGAAAATAAATGAGGCTTGTATGATTAAAAGGATTATTGTGATAATACAAAAAACAATTAAACCTATACGATATATTATATTCATGGTTATAATAGAGTTCAAAGGTTTTGAAAAAATAGGCATGGATTCATGCGCAATAATCATGCTTGCAAACTGCCCTTCAAATCTTGAGGATTTCAAAGAAAAGTTTTATACAGTCAAGCAAGCTCTTTATCATACTGCAACTACTCATCATGAAGTTATTGGAGTTTTAGTCAATAAATATTATTTTGATAAAGAAGATGCCAAAGATACTTGGAATAAAATGATTGAATGCCTGAATCTAAATCTTATATATTGGCATCAGAATTATAAAGAAGATATAGAAATAAGAGTTAGGCAGGCAAATGAAGAAGTTGTTAAGGAATCAGGTGATGAAAGATTAAAGATTGGAGAACCTGATATCAAGATAATCAGCTGTTTTTTATATGAGGGTATAAACAAGGTTTACACACTTGATAGAGGTTTTGAAAAAACCTGTATAAAATTAGGCATGACTGTCCTAAAGCTTCCCAGGGAATATATTATAAAATCAGAAGAAATTAAAAATATGAATAAAAAGATTTTTGAGAAGAAATGATTGGTAAATTCCATTCTTAGAAAAGATATAAAAGACTTCATCCTCTTTGATTATCATGTCATTTAACTTATTTGGAAAAAAACAAAAAAATCTTTTGTCTAATGCTCCAGTTATGACTTCAAATTTGCTTGATAAAAGAATATTTAGCGTCTCTGAGATCACAAGGCATATAAAAAACCTTTTAGAAGATGATGAAAAACTTTGTGATTTTTATTTGCGTGGAGAAATATCTGCTCCAAAACAATATAATTCAGGCCATACATATTTTACTTTAAAAGATGAAAAAAGTCAGATTAATTGTATTTTATTTAAGAGAAATTGTGAAAACATAAAGTTTAATCTAGAACATGGAATAAAAGTTATTATTAAAGGAAGTATAGAAGTTTATGAACCGAGAGGAAGTTATAGTGTAATTGTTGAAGAAATACAGCCAGATGGGATTGGAGCATTAAATCTTGCCTTTATTCAATTAAAAGATAAATTAGAGAAACAAGGATTATTCCTGGATAAACATAAAAAACAATTGCCAAAGTTTCCAAAAACAATTGGATTAATCACATCATTAAATGGAGCTGTTATGCATGATGTTTTAAATGTTTTAAAAAGAAGATATCCTCTTGTAAAAGTATTGATAATTCCTACAACTGTCCAGGGAAAAGAAGCCTTGAACTCTATTGTAAATTCAATAGAATTGGCAAACCAAGATGACTATAATATTGATGTGATTATTCTAGCAAGAGGCGGGGGCTCACTCGAAGATTTATGGTGCTTTAATGAAGAAAGTGTTGCAAGAGCAATCTTTCAATCAAAGATACCCATAATATCAGCAGTAGGACATGAAACAGATTTTACAATAGCAGATTTTGTTGCAGATTACAGAGCTCCAACACCATCTGTTGCTGCTGAAAAAGCAGTGCCTGATATTAATGAACTAAAAAAATTAATAAATAATTTTAATGAAAGAATATCAAATACAATAACTAACCTAATAAAATCAAATAAATCTTTGCTAAGCCAAATAGCAAACAGGCCTGTCTTTAAAAGGCCACTAGAAGCAATTCATGCTTATTATCAAAATATTGATAGTCTAGAATATATGCTTAAAACAAAAACATCGCAAAGCATGATCCTAAAAAGAAAAAGATTAGAGATTTTAGATTCAAAACTTTCTGCATTAAATCCAAGGGCTATACTTGAAAGAGGATACAGCATTGTTATGAAAGACAATAAAATATTAAAAAACGCAAATGAGGTAAAAATAGATAATAATATAAATGTAATACTCTATAAAGGTGAGTTAGAAGCTAAAGTTAAAAATATAAAATTATAATATGACACAAAAGGAAGTTTCATTTGAGGAAAATTTAGAAAAGCTTAAAAAAATTGTTGATGGCCTGGAATCTGGAGACATACCATTAAAAGTGTCTATGAACAAATTTAAAGAAGGAACTGAGATAATTAAGCAATGCCATAAGGAATTGGAAGAAGCTGAATTAAAAATAGATACTTTAATTAAGAAAGATGGGGAAATTACTAGGCAGCCTTATAAAAATTCATAATGCAAACAACTCGCATGTCTTTGATTTTCATATTATAGTTTTGGTGATTATAGCATTTTCAGACCAATTGATATCTCATAAACTACCTAGGCTATACTTTTACAGCTTAAAAAGATTAAGAATAATTGCATGCAATTGTTAAACATATTATTATCAAAAAAACAATGGGCCACCACACCCTAAAGGTTTTTTGCCACAGCTAAAAAATCGCCTGCTGGCGAGTGTGGCTTGATTGGCCCTTGTTTTTAGGATGCGCACGAAAACTTTCAGAAGTTTTCGGCGCCACAAAATTTTCTGAAAAATTTTGATGGCATGAAAATTCTTTCAGAAGAATTTTCTGCACAGAAAATTGCATAAAACAATTTTCTTGTGCTCGAGAATTGAAAACTGTAACATTTGCTACGGCCACATGATAAATCATAAGGTTTTCAATTCTCGACATAATAAATATTCAAGAGAAACATCTCTACAATATCTTAGTTTTTTTCAGAATGATAATTGATACTGTCCATATGAAAAATATAGAAGCTAAAAGCATAAAAAAAGCATAAGGATGGTCTCCATAAGGAAGTTTAACATTCATACCATATAATCCAGACAAAACCATGGGCACTGTTAAAAAAACAGTAAAAATTGTCAATACCCTTAAAATCTCATTTCTGCCATTAGACAGAGTTGTTGTATAATAATCCCTCATATTAGAGATAGATTTAAGGACTGATTCACAAATATTCAAGGTCTGGTTCAAGTCAACAATAAGGTCTTCAACAAGCATCTTTTCTTTTTCATTGAATTTAATGCATTTGCATTTCAATATCCATGAATGAAGATTTATCAGGTATTCCAAGCTTGATAGATAATCATTCAAGATATCTTCTTGCAAAACAAGCTCTAAAATATCTTTTTCAGAAAGGTTTTTCAGGTTCCTTCTGTTCTTCTTCACTTCTTTTGATATATACCTAATCCAATAAGAATATTTATTAGAAAGTATCATCAATACTTCTAATAAGCTTCTAGGCCTGTGGCTTGTTGTGAAATCTTTTTTAGTCCTGAGCATCCTTTCATATATCTGAAGGCGCGAATCAGAAATTGTCATGAAACATCCTTTTGTCAGGACAAATAAGAAGGAACCAGTGTATTCATTCTCTATGTTGAAAGTAGGTATTCTTAAATAAACATAAATATTTCCTTCTTCTTCTTCTAACCTGGGTATCTCATTTATATCAAGTCCATCATTAATCCAATCTTTGTTTAAATTGAATTTTTCTATTAAAAAATCAATTTCTTTTTCATTAGGATCAATTACTTCTATCCAAGAATCTTTAGAATATTCATTTAACTTATGCATATCTTCTTTTCTGGAAATACGTTTATAATAATTTATCATGATAATATTATGAAAATAAAGTGTTTATAAAATATATCAATATAGAAAATACTTATTGGTTTATCAAGAATCGAATATCAGGACAAAAAAGAACTAGTATATTTACTTTTTACCTTTTTTACTATTAAGATTTGAATTCTCTTTTATGTCGGAAATTGAAAACCTCATCTTTTAAGATGTCCAAAATGCTCTTCTCATACCTATCTATTTTAATGGATAGAAAGAGAAGGCATTTTGGAGCATGCTCAAGAACCAAACACGCCATGGAATTTATTCCATGGTTCTTGACATGAGATAGTTTACTTGCATTCAATTTCCGAGCATCCTAAAAATTTCCGAATCAGAAAAATCGCCGATCAAACTCCATCCTTCAAGATGGAGTAGGCGATTACTTCAAAATCTCTAAAAGATTTTGAATGTTCCAAAAAATCTTATGAAAGATTTTTTTGATGTCAAGAATCGAAAACCTCATCTTTTAAGATGAGGTATATTGCTTGTATTCGATTCTTGAGCATCCTAAAAACAAGGGCCTGCAACAAACCCACACC
>JAUYDD010000087.1 GCA_030704765.1 Nanobdellota archaeon
TCATGATTTATCGTGAGGTCGTAGCAAATGTTACAGTTTTCAATTCTCGAGCATCCTAAAAATTTCCGAATAAGAAAAATCGTCTATCAAACTCCATTCTTTAGAATGGAGTAGACGATTTTTCAGGAAATTTTTTTGATGTCAAAAGGCAGATTGAATTAAAAAAATCCATGCTTAAATATTTTAAGATATAGATTAAAACAAAAGTTATCGCTTCCTAACACATGCATCTCTTTATTCTCATTTCAATAGAATCATAAGAATGAGAGCCTATTATTCTATCCATCTCTTTTCCATTCTTGAACATGATTAAGCATGGTACAGAAGATACATTATGTTTTGAAGCTAGGTCTTCATTATCATCAACATTTATCCTTACAAAACTAACCTCTTTCATTAGTTCAGAAATATCTTCTAATATCGGAGTCATCATAAGGCATGGCATGCACCATTCAGCAAAAAAATTTACAACTACAACTTTTTCAGAATTATTTATTATCTTTTTGAATTCTTCATGTGTGACTTCTGTTTCTGTATAGTTCTTTCCTGCCATCTTATTTTGCACACTCTTGAGCTTATATTCATGATTTTTAGAGAATTTTAAGCTTAATAAAGGTTTTGCTTTTGTAGCTCATAGGTTAAGAAAACTAACATAAGCAGATATATTCAATAAACCTCAATTGATTTTTATGTCGAGAAGTTTGAATAATAGAGATTTTCTATGTTCCGCCGCAATTACCACTAGCTGTCTTGCATATAGGGCATTTGAAGCATTTACCATCACTTATCATAAGATGCCCCTTATCACACATTCTTCCAGTCATTCTTCCAGTCAATTCATTGTCATTATTGACATTTTTCCACAATCTCGTAGACCTTATTTTTTCTATTGTCTGTCTAGTATCTAGGCCATCTTTATTATCTATCCAATAATTAGTTTTTGATATTGCTTTTATGATTTCTTCAAGACTCGGAACTCCAGGATACATTTTTTCACCATAAACTTCTGGAATCAAATGCAATCGCGGAACTCTTTGATATATTCTTAAGTCATGTGGTAATGGCCTCATTTCAGGTATATCTCTGCCTCTTTGAATAAATGAAATATCACCCAGATAATGGGCTCTTAAAAAATCAAATAAAAATCCTTCTGGACCTTTTGCTATTTTTATGAATTCATGGTCGGTTATTCCAGCTATCTGAGAGTTTCCAGCTTTTTGGAAAATACTAATTGCTTCGTCTAGAGGCACTCCATATTGAAGCTTTTCAGAAAATTCTATTGCAACTTCATTAAGTAATCTATTCACTTCACTTCCTCTTTCTAAAGATTCAAGGAATAATTCACCTAATCTTCCATCTGCATATTCTCCTGTTGTAATAAAAAGATTTATTCCTCCAACATTTACTTTTCTAATCATTCCAAATCTTTCTTTAGGTAGAGGTTCTCTTTTGCCTCTAGCTAGAATTTCTAGTTTTCCAGATTTTTTTGTCTTTAATGGTTGTGATGCTTTGCTTCCATCCCTGTAAATCGCTACAGCTTTGAGGCCCTGTTTCCATCCTTGATAGAACATATTTTCTATTTCTTCAACAGTTGTATTTTGAGGACAATTTATTGTCTTTGATATTGCTCCAGAAAGATAAGGTTGAATAACTGACAGCATTTTTATATGGCCCATAGGATGTATTGCTCTAGTTCCATCTCCAGCAGAGACTGAACAATCAAAAACAGGCAGATGTTCAGGCATTAATAAATCACATCCTTCAATTGTACCTTTTTTATCAATATAATCTACAATTCTATCAATATCATCTTTGCTATAACCAAGCTTTTGCAATGCTAAAGGCACTGTCTCATTAACAATAACCATTGAACCTCCTCCTGCAAGTTCTTTATATTTTTTCAATTGATATTCAGGTTCACATCCAGTTGTATCACATCCCATCATAAATCCTATTGTGCCAGTTGGAGCAAGTAAGGTTACTTGAGCATTCCTGAATCCATGTTTTCTTCCTCTTTCTATTACTTCACCCCATTTTTTATTTGCAGCATTAACTAATTCTTCAATGCCATTTTCTTTTGGAATATGTTTTGATTGTCTGGCATGCATTTCAATAACTTCATGCATAGAATCTTTATTTTTTTCATATTCCTGGAAAGCGCCTAATCTTTCAGCAAGTCTTGTTGATTGAAGATAAGCTTCAGCTGTTAGGTTAGAAGTTATAGCAGCAGAAAAATTTCTTGCTTCATCAGAATCATAAGGAATTCCTAATGACATTATATAAGCACCAAGATTAGCATAACCAAGGCCAATAGGCCTGAATAAATGGCTGTTTAATGCAACTTCAGGAATTGGATAAGATGCTTTCGATACCATTATATCCTGTGTTGTTATGTATAAGTCAACAGCATTATAGAATCCTTCAAGGTCAAAACTATCATCTTCTCTTCTGAATTTCATGAGATTTATTGAAGCTAGATTACAAGCTGAATTATCTGCAAACATATATTCAGAACAAGGATTAGACGCCCAGATTTCAAATGATTTTTTGCATGTATTCCATTTATTTATTGTTGTATGATTTTGTATACCAGGATCTCCGCAACTATGAGCTGCAAAAGCTATTAATTTAGCAAGTTTTCTTGCAGGTTCTTCTTTTATAACATGGCCATCTTTGACAGCCTTTATTGGATAGTTCTCTCCTCTTTCATATGCTTGCCAAAAAGAATCATCAGTACGTATTGAAATATTTACATTTTGAGCCCTTAAGTCTTGTATAGTATGGCTTTCCCAATTAAAAGGAGAGCCAGCTTCAATTAGTATTCCTGCTTTCATCTCTTCTTTATATTTGTGTTTTAGTATCTCTGGCATATCTGGATGCCATACTCCAATACTTTGCATTGTTGCTGCTCTTCTTGTCTTGCCTCCAGATTTTATAACTCTTCCTACTGAATCCTGAACATCCATGAATCTTACTGCTCCTGAAGCATAACCTCCTCCTGAAACAGGTTCTCCTGCTGACCTTATATGAGACCAATCACCTCCAATTCCAGAACCGCCTTTAAAAATCCTGGAACTGATTACAGCACTGACATTTACCATATCTTCTATAGAATCAGTTGGAGAACATATGAAACAAGCAGAGACTTGAGGGTTAGCATAATAATTTTTAACTTCTGCAGGTTTTCCATCAACAATATTATAGGACTTATCTGTATCACCCTCTTTTGTTTTAACTCCATATAAATCAAGTCCTAGGTTGAACCATACAGGAGAATTATAAGCGCCATATTGCCCTACAGTTGCAGAGACTATTTGCTGTTCTAATAATTTAGCTCCTCTTTCATCAATATATCCTTGATCAACACCCCATTCAACTATTTTTTTAGCAACTCTTCCAGAAAGCTGTCTTATATCTATTTCTCTTCCACCTGTTTTTTGTACATCAGTTTTTCTGAAATATTTTGTTGCAGTGGTATTTGCAGCATGCTGGCTCCAGGTCTCTGGAAAAATAGCACCTTCTATCTTTTCAATAACCTTTCCTGAATCATCTGTGATCAAGACCTCTCTTGGAGAATATCTTAATAATCCATTTGGGTCTGTGTAAGCATTGCCATAGATTTTTGTGAAATAATTTCCAACTAGTGCATCAGCACTATCAACCCCCATGTCAAAATAATCTCCAGCACTATCTCCATTACCAATTTTAGGATGATTATCTGTATTTTCTTTTGATTCTTTTTGCGTCATTTTTCCCTCCTTTTATTCCTTTACTTCTTTTATAGCTTTTATAAACTTCAAAACATTTTGTTTTGAATGTCATCAAAAATTTTCTAATGTCAGAAATTAAACCACATCTTTTAAGATGTGGATGTTAGTTTGTTTTAATTTCTGAGCACAAGAAAATTGTTTTATGCAATTTTCTGTGCAGAAAATTCTTCTGAAAGAATTTTCATGCATCCTAAAAACAAGGGCCAATCAAACCACACTCGCCAGCAGGCGATTT
>JAUYDD010000233.1 GCA_030704765.1 Nanobdellota archaeon
TATTCAGATTTGTTAAAAAATGCGAAGATGACGAATATCCTCCAGAAGTAAGCTGGATTAAAACTAAAAGAAGTGCTGGAAGAAAGCGGACTAATCCCGAAGACCTTTTAGATGACAATGATATTGAACTTATGGTTAAACAGGCAGATAATATTAGAGATAAGGCTTTTGTAATCACCTTAGCAGAATCTGGTTGTCGTATAGGAGAAATTTTAACTTTGCAAGTGAAGTCTATAAATTTTGACGAGAGAGGAGCATTCTTTAATGTTGAAGGAAAAACAGGAGTAAGGCGAGTAAGAACAATTAATGCGACTCCTTATTTGCATGATTGGTTGAATATGCATCCTAACAAAGATGATCTAGAATCACCATTGTGGGTTAATATCGGAACAACAAAAGTTATTTCTAAAAGATTTAATGATGGAGAGATTAAGAAAGGTGGAGATTACAATGACCATTGGAGTTACAATTTATCTTATGCTGCTGCAAGAAAAATGTTAGTTAATTTAGGAAGAAAAGCAAAAATAAAAAAACCAATTAATCCTCATAATTTTAGACATTCTCGAGCAACAGCTTTAGGAGCAGGCGGATTAAATCAATCTATTATGAATGAAATAATGGGTTGGAAACAAGGAAGCCAGATGGCGGGAATATATATTCACTTATCTGGAAAACAAACTGATGATGCATTGCTTCCAGCAATATATGGAATGAAAGTACAGAAAGAGGAAAGAGGACAATCTCAAATGTTTCCAATAAAATGCATAAACTGTGGAGAATTAAATGCTCACAATGTTAAGCGTTGCAAGAAATGCAATAATATTATTGGAGTTATAACTAAGTCGGATATTGAGCAAAATAAAGATGTAATTGAAATGTCAAAATATATTGGCAATGTTATCGCTCAGAAAGAAGATTTGAAAAAGCAATTATATGAGGAAGTTAAGAAAGATATTATGAAAGATATCGAGGAGAGAATTAAAAATAATAATAAATGAAAGGAGGAAATAAAAATGGAATCAGCCAAGAAAAATATAAGACAAGGACCACCACGCTATGACGACGACATTAAGAAAAAATGTATAGAATTAGCGTTAAAAGGTATGAATGTAGAAGAAATTGTTAAATCTGTTAAGGGTCCAAAACAAAGAGCAGTAATGAGATACCTTAGACATGCTGAAGTTCAGATTAAGCGATAAACTATATTTTTTTTGGAAGTTCTATATAATTCTATCCCGATTTTTACCCCCTATATAAAACCATTAGTTACAGAATAAAGCATCCTTATAGGAGCTCTTATGACCTAAATTGAAGGTGTTTTATTAGGCCTATAACCTCAATGTTTTGCTAAAAGGAAATCTTTATAATATCCTAAATTATCCTATAATAGGATAAAATGAAAAATAAAGTTAGTCAAGTAAGGATTACTATTCCAAAGTGGATAGTTAAATTAAAAGAATGGGAAATCGGAACCCACTTAGAGTTTGTACCATTAATTAAGGATGACGATAAACCTATAACCAAAGAAACCGTTTTCATAATTAAGGAAGTGAAATAGAATGGATGAAAAATATATTGAATACCTGTCTAGAATACAAAAAGTAGTCTTAATGTTACTTTATGTAGATGGAACTCCAATTAGGGGTAAAACTTGGTATCAAAAAGAAATATTCCTTATCTCTAAACTTGATGAAGAAATGAAAGAAGAGATTGAATTTGAACCAAATAATTATGGTCCCCATAGTTACGAAGCAGATGAAGCACTTGAAAACTTAGAGGATGAAGGATTAATTGACATCTTAGGAGAAAGCGAGATACGATTAACTGATGAAGGAAACGAAGCAGCAAGTATCTTAAAAAATAAGTTTAGTGAAAAAGAATTAGAATTTTATAAAGAGATAAAATCGTTTTTGAATGACTTATCACGAATGGAGCTTTTGGCTTATATTTATCAGACTAATAAAGATATGACTACTCAATCCGTTGAACTTCAAAATGTTAAAAGTAAACTACTAGAATATTCCTTGTCATTGTATAAAAAGGGTAAACTAAGTTTAGCAAAATCTGCTGAAATTGCCGAAGTTAGCATAGAGAATTTTATTAAAGAGTTAAAGAAAAGAGGAATAAAGGTCTCTACTGGAATTTAGAATGAGAATCTTCAATGCTTCGCCTTTAATTTTGATACTAGAAGAAATTAACGAACCTGACTTACTAGAAAAATTATTTCAACTTGACGAAGTCCTTTTTGTTCCAGAAAGAGTGAATCTAGAAGTTAGTTCTCAAAAAGCTAGGGCTAATTTAGAAAAGCTATTAAAAATGGGTAATTTAAAGATATGCAAAAATTGTAATAAAGATACGTTTAATTTTTTTCAAAGAAGGTTTCCTATGCTGGATGATGGAGAACTCACAGTAATATCTTTAGCGTATGAATACAAAGATAAGTCTTGCTTTGTGATTATAGACGAAGAGCGGGGGAGAGAGGTAGCTAAGAAACTAAGTCTAAATGTAAGGGGAGCCTTTGGATTAATCTTGGAGTTGTATAACAAACAGATTATTGATAAGGAACGGTTATGCAGTACATGTAGAAAGATAGATAAATCTAATTTCCATATAAATTTTAAGGAGATTGGATACGAATGGGTAGTAAAATAAACGGCGATACAAGTGTTTCTGAAGACTCAGCTTTCAGAGTCGGACATTTTAATATTAATGGAAAGAAGTTATCTGTGCCTCTTCAAGCATTAGACATAAAAAAATATCATGAAAGTAAAATCAATTTTGGAGATTTGGACATAGATGTTGGTGAAGTCTATAGAACCTACTCCAAAGAAAAGCTAAAACTATTCAGAGAGTTTCCTGAAAGAGCTGCAGAAGAAGAGCGAAAATTAAATTTGTGGAAAGAATCTGTAAAAAAGGACTCTTCAACACGATTTCTTTTCATTAGATTTGAAGGAAAAGAATATCCTAATGAAGATGAAATGAAAACCTTAATTAGTATTTCTTATAGCTTCTCTGATGCTACACCCATACCTGCTTTTCCAGATATTTTCAAAGAGGCATTAACTAGGTCGAAAAGAAGTGGACAGCCAGTAACCGAAACAAAGGTTAGAGTAACTGAAGAAAAACTTAAAGCCTTTTTTGATTTTTTAGATAAATATATTGGTCTTTTAAATGACTGGAATCATAAAGATATTCTGGGCATTATTCCGATAAATATTGGAACTCAAAATATCGTTAAATTAATTTCTTTTTATTACAGCAAAGGAGTTAACCATTTTTATTTAGATTTAAATATGGCTGCTTTTAATCGTTTAATTGACACTCCTTTAATGCATGGTATTTTATCGGAATTGAAACGAGTTGGATTAGAATATCAGAAAACATTCTTTTATTCTATAAATGGCTCTCCCGGGAGATTTACAAAAGGAAATTCTATAATTGGTGGGAAAGATATTTTGACTGGGGGTGCTGGACTGGACTGCGTTGGTAGAATTCATTTAGGTGCAGGGGGAAATGGTAAGAAGATTACTGATCCAAGAGTTTTAGAGAAATTAAAACTTAACGGGATAAGATTGTTCAATAAAGAGGATTACGGATATTATAAACTGGAATCTAAATCTTTACCCTTTAAGTTACCTGAAGACAATATTGTGGATAAAAATCTATTAACAGATCTTAACAAGGGTAAAAAGTTTAGCGATATATTTAATATGCATCAGTTGTCCATTGAAAATAAAAATTTAAGGATTTATATCCAAGAAGGTTTTAAACCGCTGACTAAAATAGAAAAGGAAAAAAATAAAGTATCCAAGATTGACATAAAATCGATACAGAATTATAGAACTAAAGATTTGAAATCACTGATATAATTTTTTATTCTTCTTAACTTTAGAATATTTCCATTTCTGAACTTTTAGATAGAGTAATTTTGCTTCCTTTTTATTTAACTGAGGATAAGCTAGTTGTAAATCTTCTTCATCGTATTCTGCTCTGTCTTCTAACAAATCATTTTTTCTAAAGGAATTAAACACCTTTTCAACTGCTTTCTTTCTAACCTTTTGTTTTTTTATAGTTATCATAATATAAGAATAAGAAGCTGGATTTTAAAGATTTCTCCGACGATAAAATATAAATTATTATTAATAATCGTCTTTATGACATTGAACTAATCCTGTGATTTGAAGAAAAAAGCCATGTTTATAGCTCCTTTTAATAGGTAATAAAAGCTACCTAAGAATAAATACAAAAATACTACATTAGCAATAAAAACATCTCCAACCACTTTTTGGTTTACCCATTTACTAAAAACTAAAAATAAAAGAATGTATAAAACAACATAAAAAACTGAACGAATTAATGATTTTAAGATAAGATCTTTTGGAAATACTTGATTTAATATGAACAACTCCCTTACATCATCATGAGTCTTTAATTTCTTTTTAATCTCATTTTCATTTATCTCTTCTTTTAATTTTGAATTAATCTCTTTTCTTATTGTATCTTGTATTGTTTTATCCTCCAAGTGTGCTCTTTCTCTAAACCAACTTACAGCGAAGGTTACTAAAAGTAGAAAATTGAATGAAAGAATCCACCAACTGAAATCTAAAAATTTATCGCCATAGACAAAATTACTATACATCAAAAAACCAATAACCCAAAATAGTATCGTGAAACCACCAAATATTTTATTTCTTAAAAAAAGATCTTTTATTTCCATTTTTGTTAATTAAAGTAAGATTTATTTTTCTTTTTTACATAACTCACAAATGTAATTAATAATCCCAGTATTATTGCAGTTATCCACTGAGAGTTTTCTTTGATAGGAAAATTGATGTTTGGAAGAGCATTTATTATAGCAATAGCAAAATAAACACATAGGGCAGAAATTAAAAATACTTTAAAACCCCCAATAATTTCCTCACTAATGATGTCTGATCTATGTCTCTCCATTTTATTCAATTAACACAAATTGTGAATTTGTTTTTCTTTGGTATTTACATTGTGTTGGATAGTATCCTTTAATTTCACCAAACATATTATTAATAAATCCTGATATTGAATTGTCTTTATTTTTTAAAACTTCATAACTATATGAAAAGCTATCTACACTTTTGTTTATCTCAAAATAAACTTTTTCACCAAAATAGTAAGCTTGTGAATTCTCCAAGGTTGTGAATGATATAAATACATTACTTCCATTAACAACACAATAAGGTTTCTTTGTTTCATTAAGAATTGTTATATTCTCTCCATAGAAATGTAGAATAAGAGATGCTTGAGTGCTGCCAGAATTAGATATTCCTAAACCAACACTTTGTTTTTGTAGATCATTGGAATATTGTGAACCTATTTCTTTAGGACAGCTCTCAAATTTATAACCCACTAGGGGTCTATTGCTTATTCCTGTCTGAATCATCCATACTATAAGTCCCAATACCACTATACTAAATATTGCTAATAACCATTGATTAGTTTTTGCCATAATAAATCAATAAAATGGGACTATTTAGAATTTACTATCCTCTCCGCAAACTGCATTAACTCTTCAAGATTTTTGATTATCTTTAGTATATCTTCTTCTTTAAACTCAGTAGAACACAAATATCTCGCTGAAGGTCTTAAACTATTCAGTCTTTCCAATAACGCTGAGTGCTTTATTTCAACATTACCTAATACTGCCCAATTCTTAAACTCGTTTATTCTCTCATCATGATTAGTGCCATAAAGTATCTTTTTGTTAGGAAGTTGCAAAAGAATAGACTTTGCTAAGAGTTCCGAGCAGGCGAATGAATTTTCGAAGAAAGGTCTTAACCTATTCTTAACTAAATTATCTTTAGCACTATCAAGAAATTCTTTTGCTGCTTCAATATGTTCTTTAATTCTTTTTTGATTATAAGTAAAATCAAATGAGAGTATCCATTTATCTTTTATACGCAATAAAGTAAGATGTGCACAATTTGGGTCTTCATTAGTCAACTTAATTGATTCTATATGTTCTATTTCTTGTTCATAAATTGGATCTCCTTTATTTTTTGAAGCGTTTAATTTTACCTTCGCTTCAGCTTTTACTTCATCGTTTAGCCTGACTTTATTCCAACCTCTATCCAAAGAAAAAATTACTTGTGCGGCTCTAAGATTAAAATCTTTTGGAAGTCTATCTAATGATTTTCTTTTATTAATTTCTGGTTCTACCCATAGGCTCATCATTTGTTGAAATACTTTTTCTTTGATTTCTTCATCCATAATAAACCAATAAAACAAGACTATTTAGGATTTACTATTGAACCTACTTATACTCTCTACTTTAGAACCACGATTATTTTTTGTCCAATTCTATCGAAAGAAGAGGAAGTTTTCTAAAGTCAGAATGGGATATCTGAC